>NZ_FOBE01000058.1:0-9559 GCF_900109475.1 Butyrivibrio sp. ob235 | reverse complement strand
AAGCGCTGAGGGTCAGCGATTCATCCCCCACCGACTATGTCGGAAGGAGTTTTCTCGCTGATACATCATAATTTATAGGAGAGTATCTGATATGTAATTTTCAACTATTTTCAGAGGGGATGATTAGCTGATGAATATCAGGCCGACGGCGCACTATAGCTTAATACAGGGGCTGTTCTGGGGAAGCTTTGCAGCATTATTTGGTTTTTCCAGTGTTTATCTTCTATGGGACAGTCTCTCATGAACATGACTGTAACAATGGGTGGCCTGATAGGGAGCCTTTTAGGTGGAAAATTGCTTGATATGATAAATGTCCCGGGAATGCTCCTGGTATCAGGAATCACGGCGCTAATTGGTGCTATGATTGTGTGTGCATTCTCTGAAAAGGGCAGAAGCAACGTAAATTAGAAGTGCTTAGAAAGCATTCCCTTTTAACCATGTATCTTTTGAAAGGAGCTTATTAGCAGCATCTCTGCCGGCATTGTAAACCCGGTCAAGTTCCTGCGGATCTTTCTCGAGAGGCTTTATATTGAGAGGCTCCTTCGGTCTTATCACCAGAACCTTTCCTTCTTTTTCGCGCTCACGTACATACTTTTTCTCTTCGTTGTACATAATATATCTGTTTTCGATTGCCTCTATGAATTTAGGATAATGTCTGTATACGCGCTTTATGAGCCACATAAAATCCTGCTTTTTCTTTACATATTCATAGGGCTGTGTCTCCACTACAAGAATGTGGTCAAAGCCCTCATCTTCCATGAACTTAAGCGGGATGGAGTCGGCAGTTCCTCCGTCAAGGTATTTTCTGCCATCTATCTCTACGATTCTTGATGCGAGCGGCATAGAGGCAGAGGCCTGAATCCATCTGATATCCTCGGAAAGCCCGTCATAACACTTGTGATATGCGGCCTCACCGGTTTCTACGTCTGTTGCAACCACATAGAATTCCATCGGATTTTCCGTGAAGGTCTTATCATCCCACAGATCCAGCTTAAAGGGCAGTTCATTGTAGCAAAAATCGACTCCGAAAAGATCTCCGGTTTTTATCCAGGACGAAATGCTCTTATAGCGCTTATCTGCCGCATATTTCTTGTTGTATCGTAAAGGTCTGCCTATCTGTTTGGACTTTATATTGCAGCCAAAAGTGGCACCGGCGGATACTCCGATACCTCCGTCAAAGTTTATTCCATTTTCCAAAAGAACATCTATAACACCGCATGTAAAGAGCCCTCTGAGAGCCCCGCCCTCCATCACAATCCCGGTTTTCATGTTTTTTCCGCACCTCGTCTTGTTTTTGGTGAATCAACATTCATAGTAGCATATCAAAAAGGCCGGTTTCAATAAAAACAGCCCAGCCCTTATAATAGGCTGAGCTGTTGTCAGTTTCCTTTAGTTAACCGCTGTTCCGTTTACGTACAATGTATATCCATTGCTTACTATGTTGGAAACATCTCCATCGAAGGAAGTGATGTATGTATCTGCTGTAAGAGTCCAGGTGCTGTTATCATCAAGACTTACACTGACCTCACCTACTTCTGTTGAAACAGTGTCGCCCTTACAGTTTGTAATTTCTCCGCTGATAGTACCTGTAAATTCTGAGCCCTCTGTAAGATTGAGTGTGAGAGTGGAATTGTCACCTACGAGGATCGTTCCTTCAAGGGTCTGATTTTCTGCATTTAAAATCGCAACATTGCCAGCTCCGCTCCATCCGTCATCGCAGACAGAGAGCAGGATGTTTTCGGAATCCTTATTGGTTATCTTTACATTGTTTAAGTTGATCACAGCGTTAGTGTTTGTCACATGGAAAACGTGACCATTTTCACTTGTAAGGCTGCCGCCTGTCATATCAAAAGTTGAAGTTCCGCTGTCTGCATCACCTGACATAGACTGATAAATCATGATTGAGTCATAAAATGTGGCATTGCCGTTAGTCTGTGTGTTATTTGCTGTCATATCGCAGTTTTCGAGGGTGATAGAGTTCATTCCCTCAATACATACCGCCTCTGACAGATTGGAAACAAGTGTTGCGTTGGAAACAGTAATGTCGGCTGTTGAGTAGATTGAGGGTGAACCGAGACCGTTAGTTGTATAGGTTCCGCCATCAACAGTAACTGTTCCGCCGCCGCGGTCAGTGCGGATTGCAGCTGATGACTGTCCGCTGGTTTCAACTGTGAGGTTTGAAGCCTTTGTAACTCCGCCACCTGTTGTCATGATACCGCCTGAGCCATTTCCTGTAGTTGTAATTGTTGAATCCGAGATGATAACAGTTGTTCCGTCGCCTTCAGCGCCATTCTGGCCACCATTTCCACCATATGAAAATACGCCGTTTGCACCATCTGCATCAGATGTTATAGTAGCACCTGTTATTGTTGTAGTAGATCCGTCTTTTACCAGAACAGCTGCGTTAAGTCCATAGAAATTGCAGTTGTCTCCACCGTCAGAATCACCGGTCTTACTAACAGTTGCATCCGAGATGGTCACATCATCGGAGGTCTCAATTAAAAGAGCGCTTTCGTCAGCGGTCGTACTTTCATAGGTTTGACCATCTTGCGAGTCACTGCTTGAGATGGTGGTAGCTCCTGAGTAATCTATGTCAGCACTGCTCATTCCGCCGCCTCCAAATCCGCCTCCGGGCGCTCCATCGGGTTTTTCGCCACTCGGGGGCTCGCCGGGAGCTTCTCCATCGGGCTTCTCACCACTGGGTGGCTCGCCGGGAGCTTCTCCTTCAGGTGCTTCTCCTTCAGGCTTTTCGGGCACTTCACCTTCAGCTTTTTCCGGAGCATCACTCTCAGGTATATCAGATGTGTTCTCATCTATTGTTTCGGTTTCTTCAGTCTGCAACTGTTCTGTCGCTTCAATAGCAACATCTTCCGCAGCTGTGCCGGCAGTCGCCGCGTTCTGTCCGCAAGCGGATAATGTCATACATATAAGTGCTATAGATACGTAAGGAATAAGCTTCTTTACTTCGATTCTTTTCATTGTTTTTCTCCTTGCTTCAAAAAGGTGTTTTGTGTTTCCTGACAAACGAAGAATATCACCCCAACCTAAAACGAGACTTAATACAAAGTGAACAATTTGTGTTTTCGTCGTTCAAAAAAGGGGGTCGATAGGTTATACTTTTTCTCTGTAAGATTTGTTTTATGAAAGTAGAAATACAATGTTTAGGTTTTTAGATGAGCGAATTGAATATGGAAATTGGTTTGAAAAGATGCTTGCTATACTGGCCTATGGTGTTTTTGCTACCGGCTATTTGGTAGCGTCCATTTTTATTACAGGCTGTATCATCATTAAACTGGAGACCCTATTTCCGTCAGAAGATGCAGTAATATACACCGGCATAGTTATTGCAACAAGTATATTCCTGGCGCCTTTGCTAATCAGCCTCTATCGTGATTCCCGCCAATTAGACAAACTGACGTCCACATCAACAAAAGATCCTCATATAATATCCGAATACAGCAGAATCCCTCATTTTTCAAAAATGCTCGGAGAGGCCCAATCGGAAGACCTGATTGAAAGAGAGACCTTCAGCAAATATGTGAAAAAAAGCGGCCTTAAATCCCGCTATATAAAGGTAAGCAAAAGTGATAAGTGGGTATGCATTCTTGGTGGCTATTTTCCCACAGACCTTCTGTGTGGATACAACAAGAAACAAAACGAGCTATATACAATCGACGGAATGATAGTTAAACTTCCGAAAAAAGCAAGACTTCCATTCATTAGCGCTGATATAGAGGCGTATTTTAAAGATAGGGGAGAGTACTACAAATCAGTTCCTCCCAAAGCAGGATTGGAGTTTAACAATGCGCTAAAAACTCCCAGATCAAAGCTGTCCAAAGCGGATTGGGGGAGAGTTCGCTATTTATGGGAAAAGGCCATCGTCAGCAGTAGTCATAACTATTGGCAGAACAACAATAAGAACCAGCGTCTTAAACCTGTTTCCGAAGATGGCAAAGTTAACACAGCCATTTTTAAGAGAGTTTATTCCGACAAGGAAATAAACCGAACAGCTGAGGCCATCCACCGCAAAGATGTTCCGCTTTCACGATACCTTGATTTCAAGGAATATAAGAACGAATATTGCGTATGTAACGGTGTTGAACTTCTGAGAGTCCTTGGGAATCCCAAGAATATAGAGGGCATCGACTTCCTGTTTGACTGCCTCTGTGATGTTGATGAGGCGTATTTTCCTATGGCTGTGGATGTTTTAAAGAAATATCCGCGCAGTGAAACCACTAAGAAAATAGAAGAAAACGCAAAAATAGCTTATGAGAGCGGTAACGTTCTAAAGCTTGCCGGCGTCATCTATCTTGCAAAAGTACTAGAATACGACAGTGATTATTTGAAGCAGCTAAAAGAACAGCAGGAGCAGAGCGAAGCCGTAAAAGCAGCCGCGGAAAAGGCAGAGAATACGGTCAATACGTTCGACCTTGATGAAAAAGCGCTGTTTGGCAGCGAAGAGGTGCAGGTATTTAGCCCCGGCAGCTATCAGACCCGCATATAAGATAAGTTTATGCTTAGCTATAAGGTTCATGTCTTTTACAAGTCTCTATGCGGCAGTGCATAATAGCCATAACAAAAAGAACAATACTTCTTGCAAAACACGGAGGATGACGTTATGGCTAAGATTACAAAGAGTTTAGAGGAACTTGTAGGAAACACACCATTATTTGAGCCTGTAAGGTATGAAAAGAAAAATGATTTGGGAGCAAGCATCCTTGTTAAGCTTGAATGGTTCAACGCTTCAGGCAGCATAAAGGCAAGAGCAGCGCTCAACATGCTTATAGAAGCTGAAAAAGAAGGAAAGATCAAACCCGGAGATACAATTGTTGAAGCTACAAGCGGAAATACAGGAATTGCGCTTGCAACTTTTGCAGCTGCCAGAGGATATAAGTTCAAGGCTTTTCTTGAAAACGGATCATCCCAGGAGAGATTCGATATATTAAAGGCGTATGGCGCTGAGCCTGCACTGCAGTCAGATATTCCAAGCATAAAAGAACTGATGGATAATGATGCTCTTTCTATAGATGGAATCATCGAAGGCGTTCGTAATTATAGCGAAGAGCACGGCTACTATTTCATAAATCAGATGGAAAATGAGCATAATCCCGAAGCTCATTACAGAACCACCGGCCCTGAAATCTGGGAGCAGGCAGATGGTAAGGTCGATATCTACGTTGCCATGGTTGGTACAGGCGGAACCTTACTTGGCACATCCAAATATCTAAAGGAAAAGAACCCGGATCTTAAAATAGTCGGTGTTCAGGCAGATGAAGCATCCAGAATTGGCGCAAACAGTGGACAGGACGCAATAGACGGCGTTGCACCGTTTTCAAATGTTCCTGAGAGATTTACAACCCCGTTCATGCTTGAGTCTTCCGACAAATACGACGAAGTTATAGAGGTTTCATCGGTAACGGCATCTGAAACTGCGAAAGAACTTTTAAGCACGGATGGCCTGTTCCTCGGATCTTCTGCAGCAGGAGCTTTCACAGCTGCAAGACAGCTCGCGGAAAGACCGGAGAATAAGGGGAAAAACATTGTTGTTATAGCACCTGACGACGGAACCAAGTATATGTCACTTAACCTTTACAAGTAATCGTAATAAGCGGGAGTTACAGACATGAGACCAAGGCTAAGAACATTAAGCGGAACAGAGAACATAGCAGAAGCTGATTATCTTCAGGCAAGTCTTGAGATATATGATTTTATAGAAGCGAACAGAATAGATGGTGATCTCGGAATTTCTTACAGAATCAATCCCGGATCAGCCGTAGACTACACCGGCGGCCCTGTCCATGGGCAATATAGCCTGTATTCGGGCTCTGCGGGAACAGGTATCTTTCTTTTAAGGCTTTATGAAGTAACCGGTGATAAAAAGTATTTGGAAGAGGTATCCCGGATACTTGATGAACTGACCAACAATGTCTCCGGCAGCGATTTTTATCTGGAAAAATTGGAAAGTGCACCGGGGAGTTCTCTCCCTATAACAGGCTGGCATACAGGAGTTTATTCAGGCCCCGCCGGAGCAGGTGTATTATCACTTTCATACTATCAGCATGAAAAAGATGCAAAATATCTTAGTTTTGCCGAAAGACTTGGCAGAGATATCCTGGCCGCAAGTAAAAGTGATGAGAATGGAAAATATCTGACAGAAGATACTGATGTCTTCAGTGACGGCGGTTTTGTACTCTACTTTATTTCTCTGTATCGTGCCGGCGGCAACCCGGAATTCCTTGAAGCTGCAAGGGATTATGCCGCTCATATAGCAAAAAGCGCATCAGATGATGGCGAAGGCGGTCTTTATTTTAAGGCAAATGAGATTGGAAAAGTAGGAATGCCGGAAGGCAGTATTTATCCGGGTTTTGCGCACGGAACATCCGGTATTGGTTTCATATTTGCAACTCTTTATGAAGTTGATGGTAAGGACTGGGAACTCGAGACAGCAGAGAAAACCGCGAAGTTTCTTGAAAAAATAGCAGATGATTTTGATGGCGCGAGACTAATACCCTATATCTACGGCGGCGAGAATTCAGATGATTATAAGGGAAAATACTACATCGGCTTTTGCCATGGACCTGCAGGAACATCCCTGCTCTTTAAGAAGTTACATGTAATAACCGGCAATTCGCACTATTTTGATGTATATAAATCTCTCGCAGAAGGAATTATAAAGGCCGGTGCTCCGGAATATAATTCATGGGGACTTTGGAACAGTTACTGCGCTTGCTGCGGTGTCCCCGGGCTTATCGAGTATTTCACGGATGTTTATGAGACAACCGGAGAAGAGAAGTACCTGGACGTAGCCAGGAGAAGTGCAGCGAGAACTATTGCTGACTCCTTTGAAGGAAAAACGGGTAGATGCTTCTACGGCTATTGGGACAGGACTAATCCTTTTGATGTTCAGACATATACAGGCCTGTACATCGGCGCTGCCGGAGCAGGAGCAAACCTCCTAAGACTATATGGGCATCTTCAGGGGAAAGCTGTTACTCCTTTGTGGGAGTATAGTTAGATCAGTTTCTCAATCTTTTGGGGGTTGTAATCAATTAAACCTATAAGAAGCTGCTGAAAAAAAGTATTACATGAAAATATTTTTTCTGCTATAATCACTGCTTGTCGAACAAAATTATAGAAGATGTAGAGCTGGTAACATTGGAAACGAAACACCGCAAGGTGCAAACGAACAACACGCCCGAGGTCTTCCCCTGGTTTTAATGAAAGGAGAACCCCCAGGTATGTTACCGCAAAACAAATTTCAGGATGTAATTTTCACTTTATTCATGGCATTTGTCATGGTCTATGCAATGATCTGCTACAATATTTCCCTTAATGTGGGCGGCATGCAGAATTTCATATTCCTTGCAGCTTTTAAAGAGATGCTGATCATGTGGCCCATAGCAGTAGTAGTAGAACTTCTTTTCGTCGGAAAACTCGCCCAAAAGCTTGCATTTAGATTCGTTACTCCTGGTAAAGATTCGATGATCATGATAATCCTTGCAATCTCAGCTATGTCAGTATGTCTGATGTGTCCGCTAATGAGTTTCGTCGCTACAATCCTTTTCAAGGACGCAGGCGCTGAGTTCGTTGCAGTATGGCTCCAGACCACAGCTATGAACTTCCCCATGGCACTTTGCTGGCAGATATTCTTTGCCGGTCCGCTTGTCCGCAATGTGTTTGGATTCTTTGTGAAAAGATTTGCAGGGAATGGCGGAATGGAAGCAAAAAAAGTAGCATGAATATATAATAAAAACATCCAAGGGCTATCACTTATGTGATCGTCCTTGGATGTATAATTCTAGTTTTCTAAGATAACATTCACATTTTACTCATAAACAATGCTTATCTGTTTATATGATCCTAGATAAGTATCTCCCTTGTGTATTGAAACTGTATAATACACATCAGAATAACCAATGATCTCTGTTGTCTCAAAATCACTGAATACAGGCATATTATCACCATAGTCATCATGCTTCGTAAACACTAATGTCAAATCTGGATTTCCTTCAATATAATATTTATCATCAGAAAGCTTGCATAAACGGTGATATCCATTATTATCCAGGAAAATGTCATATGTTATAATACACCCCACTGGATCAGAATCTGATTGCCATATATCAATTTCGATAGGTTCTGCATCACTATAGTCTTCTGAATAATATATTCCATTTGGAGTTGAATAATAATTTCCTGATTCGAAATTTTCGCCCATATATTCATCGCCGTCATCAGAATTATTGCCGATATTATTTAGGCCTTCTTTATTATAATATCCATGGCTATATATTTTGCCATTATTAATATCTAATTGAATATTGATATCATTAATATATTTTCCTAAATAAATAACCCCGGAATTCATCAAGTAGTCTATGTATTTACAGTCAAGAATATATGCCTCTTTATCCAAAGAACTATAAGCCACATAAGCGCCATTGTTTGTCATAGATGATATAGTATAAGTTGCTTCACGGTTTGCTTCTTCAGGATACCACACTCCTTCATATCCATTAAAAGCAACACCTTCGAAATTATAGTACTCCACCGTTGCTGGTTTCCAACCACTTCCGCTATTCTCACAATAGACATAAGCATTAAATTTCAATGTTGCATATGTATTATTAAAAGTAAACTCTGTGTTAGCGTAAAGACCGATATCTGAATTATACACATAATTGGCTTTAATATCTTTTACATTATCAGAGGAAAATCTAATGTCATATAAGGTAGAATTATCCCATTTAGTAATGTTTATAATATGAAAAGGATACGAACCATATATTTTTATCAGGTCATCATTTTTTATACCGATGTTTGTAGTATTAATACTTATATTTCCATCAACAGCAAAATATTTAACTTTAATTTGGGGTACTTTTTTATTTCCACCAATAAGCATAGACACAGTAGTCAATCCTTGCCCTTTTCCATAAATATCTACTGTATCGCCTTCCAAAATTCGTCCATTTTGATTAGTTCGGTCATCAATAAGAACAATACTATGGCCTTCTTCTGTCATTCCGTGATACCATTCTTTATTATCATCAACAAATATCTGGGAAATATAAACATTTCTTATGAGTATATCCGATCCGGTATATGACTCACAGTTTCTGAGAAAATCCTCTGAAGATACTTGTTTGCAACTAGTAATATAATTAAGCGGATTTACAGTCGCTGCCTCGCTTTTGATACTCCGGAGAAAAACAAAGCAACTTGCCATGAAAACAAACATAACAAATATATGAGCAATGGTTCTATTCAAATAATTTAGTCTTTTTCTATTTTCCATATACAAATTCTCCTGCTTCTATGAGTTTGTATTGTTCTATGCTAGAAAAATAATATCAATACCTATCTAGTGCTAATTCTGGTGCATAATTTGAGTATTCCCAATAAAACTTATCTCCATTCGCTACATGTCTGAATTGTGGGTATCCACTCAGTGGATCCGATGCGTAATCATCATCTAAATTGGAAGGATTACGCCAAAAATTAGATGCATATCCCATGCCATACAAAGTATAAAAAATGGTATCACCTCTGTCATATA
>NZ_FOBE01000032.1:0-46066 GCF_900109475.1 Butyrivibrio sp. ob235 | reverse complement strand
AGAATCTTGAATGACAACGAAAGGGAATGAATTTGAGAGTACCACAATCAGGGCAGCCGTACATGGCGCCGCCATAGGCAGGATCTCCGCAATTGAGCATCTTATCGATGTTTTCAATTTCAGTTTTGCGGGGGTGAAGAGTATATTGAATTTCTTCGTAATGATCGCGGAACAGATTTTGTAGTATGTTTCGTTTCATAAAAATCATTATGAATGAGTTGAGGCAAAAAACAACCCCCACCCCTCATGATTGAGGGGCAGGGGAGTTGAGGTGCCGTAGGCACTTTTTTATTTTATCGCGTATATGACTGCTTTCAAGGCCAAGCCACTAAAGTGGTGGCTGGTTATTCAGTCCTTGAGCTATGCCAGCTCAGGAAAATCTAGGGATATCAGGGGGAGTGATTAGCATGATTGGAATGGTTAGCAGGAGCGGAGTGGCTATCTGCATTGGAGTGATTTTGTGCTGTTTGCTTCGTGGGAGGTGTGTAGAGGGCGGAGATAAATCTGATCGCGAACAATTGTTGGGGGGATTTACGCATTGAAGTAAGTTGAGGAGAAAAGATAAATCCTCCAAAGGAGAATAGCTTGTAGGATTTATGCGCGGGAGCTAAGTTTAGGCCTGAGATAAATCTAATCGCGAACAATTGTTGGTGAGATTTACCTGTTGATTCAAGTGGAGGAGTAAAAGATAAAACTTAGGAGGGGAAAGCCCAAGCTGGATTTACGCATTGAAGAAAGTTGAGAAAAATCGATAAATCCAGGAAGGGAAAAGGCTTGGTGGGATTTACGAGCGGAAGAAAATAGAGACAAACTGATAAATCTAAGGAGGGAAAAGTCTATGCTGGATTTACGTGTAGAAGAAAATAGAGCAAAATTGATAAAACCGTGAGACATCAATTCCTAATCAGGTTTACCAAGTGGATGAATGAAAGCAAAATACCAAAGAAATACGCAATGAGTAAGAGCAAAAACAAGTTAGACCAATAAGATTAGCTGGTAAAAGACAAGCTCGTTCAAGCAAATTTCGTGCCAGCACCAATCTTATATTAATAATCGATAAACAATCATAAAAAATTCGTATATCGCCGCATTTTTCACAATTAGTCGCGTATAATGATATTAGGTATGATTTATGCGCGAGGTTTTTTATGAAAAAAATCCTGATCGTAGATGATGAAAGAATTACACTGCGAATGACGCAGCATATACTCGCTTCTCAATATGACACAATTTGTGTGACATCAGGAAGTGAGGCCATTGAGGCATACAAACGTGAGAGACCTGACATGATCCTCACGGATCTTCATATGCCCGGAATGAGCGGCTTTGAGCTTCAGAATACACTTCAGGACCAGTATGCCGAACATATTCCGGTTATGTTTATGACTGCTGATGACGACGAGGAGACGGAAGGAAAAGGCTTTGAGCAGGGTGCGGTTGACTTTATCAGAAAACCGTTCAGGGCAGATGTACTGCTTAAGCGTGTTGAGAACATTTTGAACCATGTGGAGCAGATTCAGGGACTTAAGGCAGCCGCCGAGACTGATCCCATGACAGGACTCCTTAATAAAGCATCTTCGCAGACCGAGATTGGCGCCATGTGCAGAAATACCCGCGGCGTCCTTATGATGATCGACCTGGACAGCTTCAAGCTTGTAAATGACCTCTACGGCCACAGCATGGGAGACAAGATCCTCATCAGATTTGCGGAGATAATAAGAGCAGCGATCAGAACCAACGATATCGCGGGCAGAATGGGCGGTGATGAGTTTATAGCTTTCTGTCAGAATATCCTGGATGAAAAAATCGTCGCCGAAAAGACCAGATTTATCAATGAAGAACTCCTCAAATCCGCTAAGGAGTTTATGGGGGAGAATATGAATATTCCGCTTGGAGCTTCGGTTGGAGCGGTTCTTGCTCCCGAGGAGGGCACTGATTTTCTCACCTTATATAAAAAGGCCGATAAAGCTCTTTACGCAGTTAAGCAGAATGGAAAGCACGGACACAGCATGTTTGTGGATTCCGGTAAAAAAGAGGAAGAGCAGGTATCAGTCACTTCGGATATTGCTCAGGAAATGATGATTCTCGGGGAGCGTAACAAAGGAAAAGGCGCTTATTCACTTGACGGTGATCAGTTCAAGCTCATTTATCGATTTTTATGCAGAGTACAGGAGAATTATCAGGTTGGCAATCATTTCATAGTGTTTACCATAAGCTCCGAAAAAGAGGGAGAGACAAAGATTCCACAGGAAATCGGTGATGCCTTTTTTGAGGTGGTGAAAGATTCCTTAAGAGGGAGCGATGTAGTATCGCAGAACGGGAAGAACCATGTGAGATTGCTTTTACTGGAGTCAGAGGATGTGAACACTGACATGGTTATAAAGCGAATTATTAAAAATTGGAAGGCTAAGGATCCGGAAAGCAAGTACGTTATTACCTACGAGATGGAAATGGTAAAGGGATAGCTACATGTCGACGAACGGGGGTAAAAGTATGAGAGATGAGCAGATGATGCATTACCTGACGGGGCTCCCAAATGCAGGGGGATATATCAGGGAAATTGCAGAGCGCATCAATCAGGGGACTATCACAAATTACACAGCTTTCTATTTCAATCTGAAGGGTTTTGGCAACATCAATGGCAGATACGGAATGGAGTGCGGCAATAAGGTTTTAGTCCAGTTTACTGAAAAAGTGAAGGATTTTCTTTTGGATGATGAGATATTGGGACATCTGGGAGGAGATAATTTTGTCGCGCTCATAAATAAGGAGAGGAAGGAAAAATTCTGCCGCCTTTTGAACGGAATAGAAGTCTATCTGGAAAATGATACCAAGCTGAAAATCCAATCGACAATAGGACTTTGGGATATCGAGGAGACTTTCGAGGATCCCGGAGATGCCATCGGCAGACCATCCGTAGCGCTTCAGCATGCAAAACATGTGCTGCACGTGCCTGTCGTAAAGGTGACCGATGCGATGCTCAAAAAGGTTGCCAGCAATAAGGAGGTTTTGGAAAAATACCAGAGTGCGCTTGAAAACAGAGAGTTTCTTGTTTTCTATCAGCCCAAGGTGGATTCTAAGACCAACACGCTTGTTGGTGCAGAGGGACTTGTCAGATGGAAGCATGGCGGAGAGATGGTTTCACCCGGTGTTTTCATCCCACCGCTTGAAGAGAACGGCGAGATAGTGCTGCTTGATTACTATGTGCTTCGCCGCGCCTGCGAGGATATTAAAAGATGGGTAGAAGAGGGGCTCACACCCGTACCTATCTCGGTCAATTTTTCAAGAAAAGACCTGCTGGACGTTGATCTGGCAGAGAATATAGACAGGATCATTACAAACTCCGGAATTGATAAGAAGTTCATCGAGGTTGAGGTTACAGAGACTGTGGACGAACAGGAGCACGGTGAACTATCCAAGTTCATCAAAGACCTGTATGACCGCGGAATTATGACCGCAATTGACGACTTTGGAGCAGGATATTCTTCTCTTGCAACACTTCGTGAATTCCAGGTGCACACTCTGAAAATCGACCGTTCATTTATCAATACCGATGAATTTTCATGGAAGGATGAGGTAATTCTAAAGGATATCATCCACATGGCTTTGGGGCTGGGAATGAACGTCGTCACCGAGGGTGTCGAGAGATCTGATCAGCTCGAATTTATAAACAAGGTTGGATGCTTTGTTATTCAGGGATTCTTCTACGACAGACCACTGCCGGTGGAGGAATTTGAGGAGAGACTGAAGAATAAGGTTTATCCCAAGAAGGAATGAACATAATAAAAGAACCTGTACTTCGCGGGGGTACAGGTTCTTGTTTATTTTAAATTTCCCTGCGCTCTGTGGACTGATCTTATTGTTCTTAGACTGTCGAGTTCCGGATTTGTTATATTCTTTTTAATTACCAAACGAAAGTAACTGCTTCTGCTACGTCTTCTGTGATTGTGTTGTCTTTTACGAGTTTCTTAAGCCATTTCTCCAGGTCGTCTACCTTGTGTGCTGTCTCTATGAAGTGAATACTTTTTCCATTTACATCTTTTGCAAGAAACAATTCGTACATATACATAAGTCATTTACCTCCGTAAAACTCTTGTGATTTGTTTCATGCGTTCGGCCGTTTGTGCATGTTTTTTGTTGTTCACTAATATTATCGATATGGGAATATGAAAAGTTTATAGCTAGAACAAATGTTTTTAACTTTCATTTTAGGGCGATTTCAGTTGAAAATTATATTCGGAGGAGGGTGTCTTGATAGGTCGGGAAATGCAAAAGAACCTGTACTTCATGCAATAAAGAAGTACAGGTTCTTTTTTGATGCAATGAGAAACGTTTTTGGGATTTTGAAAAAATAACACTGAAAACATATTGACAAACGGAAACTTGCACGCTATTATTTCAAAGTAATTTAGTTAAAAAGAATTTAGTTAAAATGGAGGAAACAAAAATGACATTCGAGGAAATCAAGGAACTTATAGCAGAAATTCTTGCAGTAGATGAGGACAAGATCACAAAGGACTCAAAGCTCATCGACGATCTTGGAGCTGATTCACTCAGCGTTGTGGAACTTCACATGGAAATCGAGGAGAGACTCGGCGTGAAGATTCCCGATGAGGAAGTTGCAAATCTTAAGACTGTTCAGGACGTGCTGACTGCAATCGAAGCACACAAATAATAGGAGGTCTGCGATGGGGACTTTTCTTGATACGTTATCTTTTCCTGCAAGAGTCAGGAAGGATATTGGAGAGGTTTTCCTGAAAAAAGATAAGGAGCCGGTTTTCATAACCTGCAAATCCTGCAACAGACGTGCCCTTAAGAGGGACTGGCAGGAGAACTTCTATGTATGTCCTGTGTGTGGCAATTACAGACCGATAGGGGCTTACTACAGACTCTCACTCATCCTCGACAAGGGGACCTTCAGGGAACTCAACGAGGACATGACGGCGAAGGATCCGATGGGCTTTCCGGAGTACAAGGACAAGCTCAAGGGTCAGATGCAGAAGACCGGACTTCCCGAAGCAGCTGTTACAGCGACAGGGAAAATCGGTGGCCATAAGGTAGTGTGCGCGGTTTTGGACAGCCGCTTCTTTATGGGAAGTATGAGCAGTACTGTGGGTGAGAAGGTGACAAGGGCAATTGAGTATGCCACTGAAAAAAAGCTTCCGCTAATCATCTTTTCTGCCAGCGGCGGTGCCAGAATGCAGGAGGGTATCTATAGTCTTATGCAGATGGCAAAGACCGCAGCGGCAATTGAGGAGTTCAACGCAGCGGGAGGACTTTACATAAGCTTTCTTACACATCCCACAACCGGCGGCGTTACGGCGAGCTTTGCATCCCTCGGTGATATCACCCTGGCCGAGCCCGGCGCACTCATCGGATTTGCGGGGCCAAGAGTAATTGAACAGACTATCCATAAAAAGCTGCCCAAGGGCTTCCAGCGAAGCGAATACCTTGAGGCCCACGGTTTTGTGGACAGAATCGTTCCCAGAAGCGAGATGAGAGATACGCTCCTGCAGCTGATCGAACTGCATGCCTAAAGACAGCAACAATAAATGCCTTCCCCCTGGGGGGAAGGTGGCGCGAAGCGACGGATGAGGGGGTAACCCATGATACAGAAAGTTCTAACCAAAATAGACAAACTCGACGCAAAAATCTCTTCCCTTGAACAGAGGGCAATCGGCGCGACTAAGACGCTTGTAAAGGAGTCCTTAAAAGCGCCCGATGTCCTTAGAGACACCAGGGAAGATTACGAAGCCTGGTCCGAGAGTGAAGATGAGCTCGATAAGCTTAAGGACATGCGGGATCACTTCCTTAGCGAATGTGAGAATCTCACACCTGATGAAAAGGTCTTTCTTGCAAGACATCCTAAGAGACCGCATATTGATGATTTTATCGGCGGACTTTTTACGGATTTCTTCGAGCAAAAGGGCGATCATCTCTTTGATGAGGACAAGAGCATTTACGGAGGAATTGCCAGATTCCACGGAATACCCGTGACGGTAGTGGGGCATATGAAGGGACACACCATGGAGGAAAACATGGAGTACAACTTCGGAATGCCTTGCCCCGAAGGATATCGCAAGGCTCTTAGAATAATGAACCAGGCTGAAAAATTCGGAAGACCGATCATTACTTTTATTGATACGCCCGGCGCTTATCCCGGTCTTGAGGCTGAGGAGCACGGACAGGGCGAAGCCATTGCAATGAATCTTGCGAAGATGAGCCAGTACCATGTTCCGGTAATTTCAGTAGTTACAGGTGAGGGCAATTCAGGCGGAGCTCTTGCAATAGGCGTTGCCAACAAGGTTTTGATGCTGGAAAATGCGGTTTATTCCATTTTGAGTCCTGAAGGGTTTGCGAGCATTCTGTGGAAGGATGCTGAGAGACACAAGGAAGCCTGCAAGCTCATGAAGCTCACGGCAGACGACCTCTATGAGGCAGGAGTTGCCGATGAGATTGTAAAGGAACCTGTGGGGGGAGCGCAGAGAAATTATGGTGAAGTTTTCAAAAATCTGGACCGCGTCCTCTATTCAACTCTGAAGGAGCTGATGACACTGTCGCCATCCGGCTGCAAGAGACAAAGACTTGAGAAATACAGGAAGATCGGATGAGGTTATGAAAAATATTGAAATAATATCTACCGGAAGGGCTGTGCCCTCGAAGGTCGTTACCAACGATGATCTTGCGAAAATCGTGGACACCAACGATGAGTGGATAAGCACCAGAACCGGGATTCGTGAGAGACGCTTTTGCAGCGAGGAAGAAAGTGCGACCACTCTCGCAGTGGAGGCGGCAAGAAAAGCTCTTGAAGCTTCGCATCTTGCACCATCCGATATCGGGGCATGCATCTGCGCCACAATTTCCGGTGACTATGCCACTCCAAGCATGGCATGTTTGGTTCAAAGAGAGCTCGGCTTAAGGGAGCCTATACCCACACTTGATGTGAATGCTGCCTGCAGCGGCTTTTTATACGGAATCGAGGTTGCAAGGGGACTGCTGAATGGCTGCGGTGAAAAGTATGCACTTGTTGTCGGCTGTGAACAGCTCTCAAAGCTTCTTGATATGACTGACAGAAGTACCTGCGTCCTCTTCGGAGACGGCGCAGGAGCTGCGGTCGTGAGGCTCTCTGAGGATGCGACTTACGCATCGACTCTCGGTGCAAGAGGCGGCTTTGAGATAAATGTTGAAGGCGCGGGACACGGTACCAGCCACATCCACATGCAGGGACAGGAAGTTTTCAAGTTTGCAACATCGATCATACCGGTTTGCATTAGGCAGCTTCAGGAAAAGAGCGGCCTTTCGGTGGAGGATGTAAGCAGAGTGGTTTGCCATCAGGCTAACGAAAGGATTATCGATTCTGTTGTCAGAAGGATGAAGGCAGATCCCGGCAAGTTTTACAAAAACATGGACCGCTTCGGCAATACAAGCGCGGCTTCGGTGCCGATCGCACTCGACGAGCTTGTGGAAAAAGGAGACATCAAGGCCGGAGACATGCTGATGATGGTTGGCTTTGGCGCAGGCCTCACCTGGGCCGGAGCAGTGATTCGATATGCAGGAGTTTAAATATTATGAAAAAAATCAATGAAATCCTGGGCACGGAGTTCCCCATAATCCAGGGCGGCATGGCGAACATCGCAACAGGCTCTTTTGCTGCAGCCTGCTCAAATGCCGGAGCCCTCGGACTTATCGGCGTCGGTGGGATGAATCCCAAGATGCTCAGGGAAGAGATAAGAATTTGCAAGAGTAAGACAGACAAGCCGTTTGGCGTGAACATAATGCTGATGCACCCCGATGCGGACGAATTTGCCGACATCGTGGTGGAGGAAGGCGTCAAGGTAGTGACTACCGGCGCCGGCAATCCCAGCAAGTACATGGAAAAATGGAAGGCTGCGGGCATAACGGTTATCCCTGTTGTGGCAGCGCCTATACTTGCAAAGCACCTTGAAAAAGCTGGTGCGGACATGATCATCGCAGAGGGCTGTGAGAGCGGCGGCCACGTGGGAGAGATGACCACAATGACACTGGTCCCTCAGACAGTTGACGCGGTTAATGTTCCTGTTATCGCAGCCGGTGGAATTGCCGATAAGAGACAGGTCAAGGCAGCCTTTGCACTCGGAGCCAGCGGAATTCAGGTCGGAACCTGCCTCCTTGCAAGTGATGAATGTCCTATCCATGAAAACTACAAGAATGCCGTTATCAAAGCCAAGGGCACAGATGCGATTGTGACAGGAAGAATCGGCGGAACACCGGTCAGAGTCCTCAAGAACAAGATGACTCGCGAGTACATCAAGCAGGAAAAGGCGGGAGCAGATATGCTCACCCTGGAAAAATTCACTCTTGGAAGCCTTCGCAGAGCTGTTTTTGAAGGCGATACCGATACGGGAAGTCTCATGGCGGGTCAGACCTGCGGACAGGTTAAGGAAATCAAACCGGTTAAGAAAATTTTAGAGGAGCTGATGGAAGAATGAAAACTGCATTTTTATATGCGGGCCAGGGGAGCCAGCACAAAGGAATGGGCGAGGATCTCTACCGCGATTTCGAAGAATTCAGAGGAGTTTATGACAATGCAAAGACCTCTTTTGATCTTAAAAAGATGTGTTTCGAAGATCCGGACGGAAACCTCTCAAAGACAGGCTACACACAGCCCTGCATGGTTGCCTTTGCATCCGGAGTTACCGCAATTTTAAATAAATATGGCAAAAAGCCCGACTATCTTGCGGGACTCTCCCTTGGTGAGTACTCAGCTCTTCAAGCAGCAGGCGTCTGGGATTCAGGAAAAGCCATAAGCCTTGCTGCTTTCAGAGGCGAAGCCATGACCAAGGCAGCAGAGGGTGTTGAGTCAGCTATGACAGCGGTTATGGGACTTTCCGAAGAGGAACTGCAGGCCTGTGTCGACAAGGCATCAGAGGAAAGCTCGAATGGCAACGACGGACTTGTTTCCATCTGCAACGACAACTGCCCGGGGCAGATTGTTATAGGCGGCGAGAAGAAGGCAGTTGAGAGAGCAACTGAGCTTGCAAAGGAAAGCGGCGCCAAAAGATGCATTCCGCTTAATGTCAGCGGCCCTTTTCATACAAAATATATGAGCAGCGCCGGCGATGCACTAAAGAAATACTTCAGTGATATTGAATTCGGAAAAGAGCAGATTCCTGTGGTTTTCAACGTTACAGGACGTGAGAGATCAGAGGCGGAAACAGTCGAAGACTTGCTTGTAAAGCAGGTTCAGAGCGGCGTTAAGATGACACAGACAATCAAGTACCTTTTGGATAAGGGCGTAAGACGCTTCGTCGAGATCGGCCCCGGAAAGGCACTCACAGGCTTTGTTAAGCGCACAGCCAAGGAAATGCAGGTAGATGATATCGAATGCATCACACTTGAAACCTCCGAAGATATAAAGAATTTCCTTGAGATGGCGTGAGGCGAAGGCTTAGAGACAGAGGACAGGATATGGCAAGAACAGTAATAGTTACCGGCGCGAGTCGCGGAATAGGACGTGAGATTGCGCTGGAATTTTCAAAAAAAAATTACAATGTTGTTATCAGCTATGCCGGTAATGACGAAGCCGCAAAAAAGGCCGAGAGCTTCTGCAGAGAATGCGGAGCTTTGGATGTAACCCTTTTCAAGGGGGATATCTCCGATGAAAATGTGGCTGAGAATCTCGTGAAGGAGACGCTTGAAAAGTACGGACAGGTGGACGTTCTTGTCAACAATGCGGGAATAACCAGAGACGGACTTATTGCAAGAATGAGCACGGAGGATTTTGACAAGGTTATTTCTACAAACCTTCGCGGTGCATTTTTGATGAGCAGATTTGTTACGAAGCCCATGATGAAAAATCGCTACGGAAGAATAATAAACATCTCCAGCGTAGTCGGAGTTCACGGAAATCCCGGACAGGCCAACTACTGCGCAAGTAAGGCCGGACTTATCGGAATGACCAAGAGCGTGGCAAAAGAGCTTGCTTCCAGAAATATCACAGTCAATGCAGTGGCGCCGGGAATGATCGCGACCGACATGACAGGTGCACTAAGCGATGCTCAGAAAGAGAACATAAACGCGCAGATTCCTGCGAAGAGAATGGGCGAGCCAAAGGATATTGCAAATGCAGTTGTTTTCCTTGCAGATGAAAACAGCAGTTACATCACAGGGCAGGTGCTCGGAGTAGACGGAGGAATGGGTGCGTAGGAGCAGAACTTCCTTAGAAAGAGGTAAAGATGAAAAGACGAGTTGTAGTAACCGGCATCGGCACTGTTAATCCCACGGGAAACAGCGTTGCGGAAAGCTGGGACAGCATTAAAAACGGAAAGATCGGAATCGGAGAGATTACCTGCTTTGATACCGAGGGCTATAAGGTGAAGGTGGCCGCAGAGGTCAAGGATTTTGATCCGACAGGAAAAGTTGATAAGAGAGAACTTCGCCACACCGCAAGATTTACACTCCTTGCACAGTGTGCGGCTGAAGAAGCCATAAAAGATTCGGGACTTTGTAAAAGCGCGGAAGGCGACTACAGCTACGATACACCGGTATCGGAGATTGCAGCTGACAGATGCGGAGTCATCATTTCAAGCGGAATCGGCGGTCTTGATGAGATTGAAAAGAATCACAGCAAGTCACTCGATAAGGGCAACGGATTTGTAAGTCCTTTCTTTGTGCCCATGTCCATTACAAATATGGCAGCTGCCCGCATAGCGATTGCTCACGGCTTTAAAGGTATGTGTACCTGTCCCGTAACAGCCTGTGCAGGTGGCAGTAACGCAATCGGAGATGCTTTCTTCAGAATCAGGGATGGCTACGAGGATGCCATGATCTGTGGAGGTACCGAGAGTTCAATAACGCCTCTTGGAATCGCAGGATTCCAGAACATGAAGGCTCTTTCAGAGACTACAGATCCCGCCCGTGCAAGCATTCCTTTCGACAAGGACAGAAACGGATTTGTAATGGGTGAGGGAAGCGGAATTCTCGTGCTCGAGGAATATGAGCATGCGAAGAGCCGCGGAGCTCATATCTATGCGGAAATCGTTGGCTACGGTAGTAACTGCGACGCTTATCACATCACATCTCCCGCACCCGGCGGAGAGGGCGGCGCTGCCTGCATGAAGCTTGCAATAAAGGATGCGGGCATCACAGAAAGCGACATCGATTACATCAATGCACACGGTACCTCCACCAGCCTAAACGACAAATATGAGACAGCTGCGATTAAGACCGTGTTTGGTGAAAAAGCTAAGGACCTCTACGTATCAAGTACAAAGTCAATGACAGGTCACCTTCTCGGAGGTGCCGGCGGAGTTGAAGCGGTATTTTGCGTAAAAGCCCTTGAGGACAGTTTTGTTCCGCCAACAGCGGGTCTCAAAGAGACAGATCCCGAGATGGATCTCAACTACGTTCCCGGCAAAGGAATCGAGAAAGAACTTAACTACGTACTTAGCAACAGCTTGGGATTCGGCGGCCACAACGCCTGCCTGATTTTTAAAAAGTATGAACAATGAAGCCTTCCCCTTGGGGAGGAGATAATAAGAGCCTTCCCCTAGGGGGGGAAGGTGTCAGCGGAGCTGACGGATGAGGGGAAGCCCATGGAAAAATTAGAAATACGCGAAGCAAAAAATTCACTCACCGCCGAAGAGATAGCACAGATATTACCGCACCGCTATCCCTTCGCCCTGGTGGACAGAATCATAGATCACGAGCCCGGAGTGTGGGCCATCGGCAGAAAGTGCGTAAGCATGGATGAGCCCTTCTTCCAGGGACATTTCCCTGGAAAGCCCATCATGCCTGGAGTCCTCATAATTGAGGCACTCGCCCAGACAGGAGCCGTAGCAGCTCTGGCGCTTCCGGAGAACAGAGGAAAGCTTGCACTTTTCGGCGGCATAAAAAATGCGCGCTTTAAAAGGCCCGTTACCCCGGGAGATGTGCTTGAACTTCGCTGTGAAATGGTCAGATGCAAAGGCCCTGTGGGTGTAGCGGAGGCCGAGGCACTCGTGGACGGTGTTACAGTAACGAAGGCAGAAATTACCTTCTCGATTGTGTGATATAATTGAGAAAAAATATTCAAAGGATTTCTGCCCATGTTTGATTATGCAATAAGTCATATTTATGACAAGCTCCGTCTTCATTTGTACATGAAGATATATTCACGTTTTGAAAATCGCGAGGCGACACTCTCAGCAGTTGAGACCTTCAGTATGGAGGTCATCATGGCGATGGAGGAGCCTACGGTTGCTCAGTTTGCTAAGATGCTTGATATCTCATCTCCGAATGCTGCGCACAGAGTCAAGTGTCTTGTAAATAAAGGCTATGTTGAGAAGGTTCAGTCCCCGGAGGACGGAAGAGAATTCCACCTTCGTCCCACTAAGAAGTATTTGGACTTCTGCAAAATCAATGAGGACTATCTCAAGATCATCATGAAAAGATGCGAAAAGCGCTTTTCCAAGGAGGACTTTGCGAAGCTCAACGAGATGCTGGATATCATCAACAATGAACTGATGCCGGAGCTTGACATAGAGGAGTTTAAAAAACAGTGGGGAAATTAAAATGAACATACGTGGTAAAGAGCTCGCCCATGGAATCATTCAGGGCGGAATGGGGGTTGGAGTATCCCTGTCATCACTTGCGGGTAGTGTCGCAAAGGAAGGCTGCATGGGAGTGATAAGCTCTGTGAACATCGGCTTTAATGAGCCGGATTTTATGGAAAATCCGTTTGAGGCAAATATTCGTGCACTTAAGGAGCACATCAAAAAAGCTAAGGAGATATCCAAAGGCAACGGCCTTATAGGCGTAAATATCATGGTCGCGGTAAGCCACTATGAGGAGACCGTGAAGGCAGCCATAGAAGCCGGAGCTGATGCGATCATATCCGGTGCAGGCCTTCCCCTTAAGCTGGCTGAACTTGTTAAGGGAAGCGATACACTCTTTGCACCTATCGTATCCAGCAAAAGAGCGGCAATGCTCCTTTGCAAAAGCTTTGTAAAAAAGGCCGGAATTCTCCCGGATTTTCTTGTTATAGAAGGCCATCAGGCCGGCGGACATCTCGGTTTTTCCGCTGACGATTTAAAAAGTGACACCTGTCAGCCCAATCTCCAGATATTAAAAGAGGTTAAGGAAGCGATAAAACCCTTTGAGGAGGAGTTTAAAAAGAAGATTTACGTCTTTCTCGGCGGTGGAATCTTTGACAGTAAAGATGTAAAGGAAGCTACCGAAGCAGGCGCCGACGGAGTTCAGATAGGAACCCGCTTCATTGCCACAAAGGAATGTGATGTGGACGAAGCCTTCAAGCAGGTGATCGTTGACTCCAAAGAGGAAGATATCCGCATCATCAAAAGCCCTGTGGGAATGCCGGCCAGAGCTATTTACACACCTCTCTTACAAAAACTTGATGAAGGAAAATCCTTCCTTGCAAAGAAGTGCAACAGCTGCTTAACAGCTTGTCCCAAGGGCGACAACATCCCCTATTGCATCAGCAGAGCACTCATCGCTGCTGCTCACGGAAATAAGGAAGAAGGCCTCTTTTTCTGCGGGGAGAACGCTCCCAGAGTAAAGGACATAGTAACTGTAAAAGAATTGATTGATGAACTGACATGCGTGCAGCCACTGTAAAAAAATACAGTGGCTGCTTTTACGTGCGCTGTCAGAACGTTTTATGGAGAAGATAATAATGAAAATTGTCTGTTCAATAATTATTTAAAGAACTCAAGATCTTCTTTTAGTTCATCTGCAAGCCGCTTAAGTTCTACGGAAGCATCCGCAAGTCTTGCTGTTTCTTTGTTGAGTTCTGCCATGGAGCTTGAGGTTGTTTCTGCGGAGGCGGCATTTTCCTGAGATATCGCGGACAGATTCGTCATAAGATCAACGACTGTCTCTCCGGAGGTCTCACAGGATTTGGCCTGATCAAGTACATCCACAACAGATTCCTTGGTGAAATCGATGCCGATACTTACGTCTTCGAATATGTTGCTGGTTTCATCAATACTGGTTTTCTGTTCGTCAATAAGCTCTGTCACTTCATTGATAGTAGCGACGGTCTTATTAGACTCCTCGGAAAGGTTATGAATTATATCTTCTATTATCTTAGTAGACTGATTGGTCTGATCAGCCAGATTTGAGATTTCGCTTGCAACTACCGCAAAGCCGCGTCCCGCATCACCTGCTCTTGCTGCTTCTATGCTGGCATTTAAAGACAAAAGGTTAATCTGGTCAGCAACAGATGCAATAAGGGATACAGCTTCCTGAATTTTTCCAACGGACTCATCGGTCTTGTGAACCTGTGAAACAATCCTTGTAAAAGCATCGGTGGTTGAATCACTGGAACGTGTCAGATTAGTCATGTTGCTATTGGCTTCTTTTCCGCTGGTACTCATGCTCTCAGATTTATCGGAGAGATTGGATACACTGTCAAGAATCTGCTGGATATTGCTTCTGATATCAACAACCTTCTGAGATGAAGTCTCGATATCCTTTGCCTGTTCTCCTGCGCCCTTTGAGATTTCACTTATTGTCTCACTGATTTCACCTGCAACCTGTTTGGTCTTTGAAGCACTTTCCTCCAGGTTGAGTCCTGTATCGGCGAGGATATCACTTACTTCCTTGACTTTATCGATTGTACCCTCAAGTGTATCCAGGAAGTTATTGAGACTTGAGGCAAAATCGGCAAATTCGTCTTTTCCTGAGTCATTTGCTCTTGAGGAGATTTTTCCGGAGGCAATCTCTTCAATAGCGGACTGGAAAGATTTAACACTCTTATTTATTCCAAGGCTGATGCGGCCAAGTATGATCAGCAGCACAACCACACTTATTATCAAAACGACGAGAATAATGACCGTCACACTGGATCTGACAGAATTCATATCATTTACTGCTTGCCCCTGAACACTTTCCGATAATTCTGAAAGAGCAGTGTTTATCGCAAGATTGTCGGCCTTAAGGGCAAGTGTCTGTTGGTCGGTTGTCTTTAGCTCCTCGAACAGAGCCTTTTTCGAATTAAGAAATCCTTGAGATATTTCCGCCAGAGAAGGATCTGTCGTATATTTCGGAATATTTTCCTCTATCTCTGCCATAAGAGCTTCGATATCCGAAAGATTTCCGGAAACATCTTTTCCCTCAACTACAAGCTTACTGTAAGTAGCCACCATGCTGTCGAGGTTTTCAAGCTCGGAAGCAAAGCCATAGACGCCTGAAATAGCGCCGCCGTATTTGAAGGCGACACCGGGAGTAATTATGGAAGGATCGATGTAAAGCTCATAATAAAGGTCGGGGTAGTTTTCCATATCATAGTCGACGACGGAAATAGCTGTTGAAACTTCTTCCCAGGTAGCATTTGCTTCATCGTATTTAGCGTTTACCTTAATTGCTGTTTCACCGCCGAAATCAGCGAGTTCTGCGCTTTCAAGACCATCCCCCGACATCTCAGCGATCTCCATCTGTGACAGATCAAGAGGGAGCTCCTCGGAGCCGTTCATAAGCTTGATGTTTTTGATATAGTAAGCGCCTTTATATGAAAAGGTTCCACCGACACGGAAAATCAGATTGTTACGCTTTCCTGCCTCAGGCAGAGCATACTTGTAAATCATTTTGGTATAGTTTTTACCGTCGACTGACACAGAGCTTCCGCCTTCACCGAAAGTGGCATCAATCCAGTGTATTTCAATCCAGTCGTTGTTGTTGACAAGACTTGTAAAACTGTCCGCAAGGTCCTGGCTGGATTTTGTATATTCCTGATATTTTCCCGCTGAAGATTCATAGCCGCGGGAGGAATGGATTTTCTTTAATTCGTTATAGTTAGATTTACTCTTATCTACATTGCTGATAATGGCTGAGATGGATTCCTGGTACCCGGGACCTGCTATAGTTTGCAGTTTTCCGCTTTTTTGACCCATTTCATCAAGATTGGTGAGAGTGGCATCCAGGTAATTTTCATCAACATAATATTGGTAAAGCGCATCATTAGCCAGATTCTGCGCCTGAAGTACGTTTACTTCATCCACAAGAGATACAATTTCACTATTCTGAGCGTTCTTATTTATTGATGTAGCACCGACAACACCGATTATAAGAGCTGCCGCTATTCCAAGGACACCCATGAAAAGTATCTTACCTTTTACCGATTGAAAGAAATTTCCTTTACTGCCCGTTTTTTTGTTTGTGTTTCGAACCTTGCTCATAGTAATATACCCCCGTATAATATTGAGAAGTGAGTGCATATAATAAAGAATTGATAATTAATTGTATACTATTAATATAAAAGTTAACAACGTATGGAAAGCTAAAAGTTTTCTAAAGAATTTGTTAAGTGAAGTACTGTAAAAAATAAATCAAAAATCAATATCTGCAGGGAATACAATGAAAAACAGAGTTCTATTTTTATACATAATCGTGGCTATAATACCGCTGCTGATCATGGACGTGGCGGCTCTCGGAGCCATCGTGAGATCTGAAAAGAGAGAAAGAATTCATGAGATGGAAAATGCCGCAAGCGCAATCCAGTACACGCTGGCGAATGAGCTGGATAGCGCGGATAAGTTGACTCAGAGTGTTTATACAAATAAATACATCTATGATTTCATCGACCGCCATTACCAGTCGGGACTTGAATACTATGAAGCGTATTACTCATTTTTCGAGGATACTCTTATCGACATGGTGGATGGGGCAAACAATATATCCTACACATTCTATGTGGACAATGACAGCATTATTAACGGAGCGCAGTTCCATAGACTGGAGACAGCCGAGGGGCAAAGCTGGTATGAATATATAATGGCGAGCGGCAGAAAGCTCGGACTCATGTTTGACTATGGCGGAGCAATCACCGGCGTCAGGGAGGATGAGAGAAGAGTTTATTTCTATGAGATACTGGATATGTACGATCACAGATCCAGGAACCTTCTCCTTG
This sequence comes from Butyrivibrio sp. ob235, assembly GCF_900109475.1. NCBI lineage: Bacteria > Bacillati > Bacillota > Clostridia > Lachnospirales > Lachnospiraceae > Butyrivibrio > Butyrivibrio sp. ob235. Next base: position 29,181 of record NZ_FOBE01000032.1, on the reverse strand, counting down.
TAAATATTGATTACAGCTATTTGAGCAAGCTTCTACAGAATACAAATTACGATCTGGACGTCTATGTCTGTGATGATGAAAAAATCCTCATGTCCAATAAGAGCGAGATAAATGCGGGAAAGCCTTATGAGAGTATTAAAACCCTTGAAAATATCGGCTATGTCAAGGAGTTCCAGGCGTTTAACCAGCAGCTCACAATCCGTGTTGCAAATAAAAACGGAATGGGACAGATGTGGATAAGCAGATGGGGAATGCAGCTTTTATTTCTTGTTATCATCAATATACTGCTTCCGATTTTCGTGATTTCGAGGATCAGCCGATTTGTATATTCCTACAGGCTCAGAGAGCAGGAGATGATTGTGACGAGGCAGCATGCGGAGCTACATGCGCTGCACAGCCAGATCAATCCGCACTTTCTTTTCAATGCTCTTGAGAGTATTCGCATGCACAGCATTATTAAGCAGGAGACCGAAACAGCGGAGATGGTCGAAAAACTGGCCAAGCTTCAGCGCCAGTACACCGAGTGGAACGAAGACAACATTTCGATAGAAAAGGAATTGTCCTTTGCGGAGAACTACCTTGGGCTTCAGAAGTACAGATTCGGAGACAGGCTTTCGTACTCAATTGAGGCGGATGATGATTGCAGAGCTTATCTGATACCGAAGCTTACTCTGGTTACTTTTGTTGAAAATGCCTGCATTCACGGTATTGAAAACAAGAATAAAAACGGATGGATTTTTGTCCGCATATTCAAAAAGGATGAGAAGCTCATTATCGAAATAGAGGATACCGGAAGCGGAATGTCCGCTGAGGAGACGGAGACTCTTCTTCATAAGATGAGAGATGCCGATATGGAACTTTTGAATGAGCCGGGAAGAGTCGGCATTGTCAATGCGTGCCTTAGACTTAAGATGATGACCGATAACACTGTGGAATTCGAGCTTGAGTCCGAGGAGAGTGTTGGCACAATCGTTTCAATTGCGATTCCGATAGATAAGCTTATAAGCTGACAAATAACGAGAGGATTTACGTTTTATGCTTAATTTGTTACTGGTGGATGACGAGCCGTTTATATTACAGGGACTTAAGGTCCTTCTGAATTACGAGGACGAGGGATATGAAGTCTATACCGCTTCGAATGGTCAGGATGCGCTTGATCTCATAAAGACTACAAATATTGATCTTATTATTTCCGATATCAAGATGCCTGAAATGGACGGCTTAGAGCTCCTTGCGAATGTCAGGGAGCGCTATCCCGACATATATTTTGTGATACTTAGCGGCTATGCCGAATTTTCCTATGCGCAGAAGGCGCTTCACTACGACTGCGCGGAGTACATATTAAAACCGGTTGAGAAGGATGCCATATTGAAGGTCCTTCGGAAAGTCGCTGCGAGCAAGGCTGACAAGGTTTTTGCGCAAAGACGAAGTATGGAGAGAGAGAAGGCCTTTTTTGACCAGAATCTTAAGGCTGCGCTCATGGGCAGGTACAGCAATGATAATATCGGATATCTGAAAAAGCATCTGCCGGAAAATGAGGATATGTGCTATGTCGGAATTGAACTTTCGCCCAGTCTCGATCAGGAAGAGGTATCCGATGAGGAAAAAGCAGCTTTCCTTGATAAGCTTCTTTTGGTGACTCAGGAGGATATGAAGGCAAATTCAGAACTTGTAATTAAGGATGCTTTTGGTGAAGAGAAGATCTATGATATAGGATTCTTGTTCCATGAAGCGCTTGCAAAGGATCAGAATCTTTCTCCTGAAAGTTATCTGCGAGAGATGCTCGGACGAATCGAGAGAGTATGCGATTTTCCCATAACAATGCTGGTCGGCAAGATGGTGCACGGAATTGAAGCTATATCAAAATCATACACAACGGTGCGCATGCTCCATTCACTGCAGGGCTTTCGCGAGAGCAGAGATATATACTTTTATGAGGAGGAATATCAGATCCGCGATAGCGGAATAACTCTTTGTAAAAAACAGCTCGATAATCTCATAGCGGCAATTGAACTTAATGAAAAAATTCAGATAAGACAGCGGGTAGATGAGTTCCACGAAGAAATGTTAAAGACCGGAATAACCGGGAAAACCATGAATCTCAATATCAACTATCTTCTTTTCCAGCTCATTCATATAGCCAGTGAGCAGGACAGTGATGTTAATCAGGAGGAGATTCTGAGACTTATATCGGAGAGCAGTTTCGAGGAAGGTATAAGCCGCGGAAGTAAAAGCCATCTGTACAGAATGTCCTGTGAATACGGTGATTATCTTGCGCAGCTGCGCAAAAATGTATCCAAGGGTGTTTTGGCGGATATTGAAAATGAGGTTAGGGAGAACTATGCAAGTAACCTCACATTAAAAGAGCTCAGTGAAAAATATTATGTTAACAGTGCGTATCTGGGGCAGCTTTTCAGAAAAAGATATAAATGTTCCTTCAAGGATTACCTCAATCAGAAGAGGATAGATGAGGCATCGCTCCTTCTTCGAAAGACCGATCTGAAAATTTATCAGGTGGCTGAAAAGGTCGGATACCGCGATGTTGACTACTTTGTTAATAAATTTATCGAGGCCAAGGGTTGTACCCCGGCAAAATATAGAAAACAGGAACAATAATTTTTCGGGGTTTTATTAATAATTTATCCCATGAACTTAAAACCGTATTTTTGTAAAATGCTAATCATTAAGAAAAGGAGGATTTCTAGTATGAAAAAGAAAGTGGTTAGCATTTTGATGGCAACATGCATGCTCGGTGCTACACTTGCTGGTTGCGGCTCTAACGGCGGCAATGATGCAGGTACAACAACTGATGCAGGCACAGCTACAGAGTCTGGTTCAGAAGCTGGTAGCGAAGATGCAGGCAGTGCAGACGCAGGCAGCGAAGATGCAGGCAGTGCAACATCTGACGGTGAGGTTACAGACTTCACAATGTTCATCACAATGCCCGGTTCAGAGATCAATGATGACAATGAAATTGCTCAGATGATCGCTGACAAGTATGGTGTAAAGGTTAAGGAAACATGGCTTACAGGCCAGACAGCTTCCGAGGCTACAGGTACACTTATTGCAGGTGGTGAGTATCCTGATTTCATCGATTCCGATGAAATGAATCTTTTGATCGATGCAGATGCACTCATTCCCCTTGATGATTACATTGACCAGTATCCTGAATTCAAGGAGAAGTGGTTCACAGAGGAAGAGTGGGAGAAGTTCCGTCAGCCTGATGGACACATCTACTGGATCAATCCTTTCGGAAATACAAAGGGCGAAACAAAGACAACAACTCATAATGACGAAGCATTCTGGATTCAGGTAAGAGTTCTTGAGTGGGCAGGATACCCGAAGATCGAGACACTTGATCAGTACTTCCAGCTCCTTGAGGATTACATTGCAGCTAATCCTACAATGGAAGATGGTACAGAGAACATTGCTTACACAATCCTTTGCGAAGACTGGAGATACTTCTGCCTTGAGAACGCAGGTCAGTTCCTTGCAGGATATCCCAATGACGGTTCTGTAATCGTTGACAAGACAGACATGACAATCAAGGATTACAACACATCTGAGGATACTATCGCATACTTCAAGAAGCTCAACGAAGAGTACAAGAAGGGCATGATAGATCCTGAGTCCTTCACTCAGACATATGATGAGTATATTGCTAAGCTTTCAACTGGTCGTGTTCTTGGTATGGTTGACCAGTGGTGGGATTTCGCTAACAACGTTAACGATTCTTACAAGCAGACAGGCCTTGATGCTAAGGGCTGCAACTATGTTCCGCTTGGACTTACAACAAAGCCCGGTATGGAGAACAGATGGCATACATATGATGACACAGTTAACCAGGCTTCAGGTATCGCTATTACAACAGATTGTAAGGATCCTGATAAGGCCTTCAAGTTCCTTGTAGATTGTGCAATGGACCAGGAACTCCATGATCTCAGATTCTGGGGTGTTAAGGGCGTTGACTATGAAGTAGACGACGACGGATTATACTACCGCACAGATGAGCAGAGAAAGAACTGGGCAGACACATCATATCAGGCTTCACACAGATGTCAGTATTCATACTTCCCTCAGTGGCATGGTACATCTGATGATGGAAAGAATGCTAACAAGCCTGAAGAGCAGCCCTCCGAATTCATGTATGATATGGCTGAGCCTCTTAAGGCATGCTTCGATGCTTATGGTGCAACAACATATCCTCAGCTGATCGGTTCTGTACAGGAGACAAACGGACCTTGGTTCCCGATGTACTCATACTCTAACAACTTCACAACTGAGACACCCGGTGGTGTAGCTTGGGCTAAGATGGGTGAAGTTAAGCATGAGTGGCTTCCTAAGGTAGTTATGGCTGACGATTTCGAAAAGGGATGGTCAGATTACATGGATGCTTACAATGCATGCAAGCCTGAGGACTTCCTTGGCGAGATGCAGGAGATTCTTGATACATTCAAGTAATAAAAAGCTAGATATTTTTACAAAGAAAATATTATAAAAAGAGGAAAAGGCGGTAAACGCGATTCATATAATGTTTACTGCCTTTTTCTTAAGAAAAAAAGAGATATAGTTCTTGCAGAAAACCTAATGAGGAGTGTCTTATGGCTCGAAATGAAAATATGAAAAAGGACAAGAAGATCACAATTAAAGAATTGAAACGTCAGAAATTTCTTCTGGGTGTGTCATTCTTTGTTGTGCTGTACGGTATTATATTCTACTACCTGCCTTTAGCAGGCTGGATTATGGCTTTTGAGAATTACAAGCCTAAAAAAGGATTTTTGGGATCTACCTTCGTAGGACTTGCGAAGTTTAAGTTCCTGTTTGAAGATGAAGTATTTATTAAGGTTATAAGAAATACCTTTGCAATGGGTGTGATCAACCTTGTAACAACAACGATAATGGCAGTGCTTTTTGCAATTGTCTTAAATGAAGTAAGAAGAGGATGGATAAAGAAACCTATTCAGACAATATCCTACCTTCCGCACTTCTTATCATGGATTGTTGTTACCAGTATTCTCCATGTATCTTTGTCATCAACCGGTATTATTAATGACCTGCTGATGAGATTTGGATTTATTAAACAGGCAATCAACTTTTTTGCGCACCCCGGTTATTTCTGGCCGATAGTTGCATTTGCAAACTGTTGGAAGGAGACGGGATGGAACGCAATAATCTATCTTGCAGCCATCACAGCTATAGATCCTGCTTTATATGAAGCAGCATCCATCGATGGAGCAGACAGATTACAAAAGATCAGATATATTACTTTCCCGGGTATAAAGCCCACATTCATGATTCTTCTTCTTATGAATGTCGGTAACGTACTTAATGCAGGTTTCGAAGTACAGTACCTGCTTGGTAACGGACTTGTACAGTCTGTATCACAGACTATCGATATCTATGTACTGAAATGGGGTATTTCGCAGAACGATTACTCTCTTGGTACTGCTGCTGGTTTGTTTAAGAGTGCTGTAAGTATTGCAATCATCGTTATTGCCAACGCTATTGCTAAGAAATACAGCGAGCAGAGATTATTCTAAGGGAGGAGCAAAGCGATGAACGAAAAAGAGTATAAAGTAAGAAGACCGGTGAGTGACGTCATATTTGAGATATTTGTCGTAGTGTTCCTTTTCCTTTTTGTAGTAATAACACTTTACCCTGTACTCAATACGGTTGCACTTTCATTTAATGATGGTATTGATGCTGTAAGAGGCGGTATCTACTTGTGGCCTCGTAAGTTTACAATGAAAAACTATAATACAGTATTTGCCATGCAGAACATTTGGACAGGTGCCAGAGTAACAGTATTAAGAACCGTAGTTGCAACACTCACTTCACTTTTTGCAAATGCACTTCTTGCATTTGTAGTAAGTAGAAAGAGATTTTTATTTAAGTCCCAGCTTTCACTTTTCTGGGTTATCACAATGTATGTAAACGGTGGTATGATTCCTACATTCCTCCTTTACAAGAATCTTGGACTTACAGGAACATTCCATGTATACTGGGTTCCCGGCATGATCAGTGCTTTCAATATGCTGGTTATGAGAACTTACATGGAAGGAATTCCGGAAAGTTTGGAAGAATCCGCACAGCTTGATGGTGCAGGATACTGGACAATCTTCAAGGATATCATTTCTCCTTTAAGTAAGCCCGTTTACGCAACAGTTGCTCTGTTCATTGCGGTATGGCAGTGGAACTCATGGTTCGATGCAATGCTGTACAACCGTATGAAGACAGAATACACCACACTTCAGTATGAGTTGATGAAGTTGCTGTCATCAGTAATGCAGCAGAGTGGTAGTGCAGATAGTGCTAAGAATGGTGCAAACACCATCACACCTATCACAATCCGTGCAGCAGTTACAGTTGCAACAATGCTTCCTATCGTACTTCTTTATCCTTTCTTACAGAGGTACTTCGTTACCGGTCTTACAATCGGTGGCGTAAAGGAGTGATACTAAGACCATTACACCTTATGGTGTAAATAGATAATACTTTCCTTATATGCGAACTCCGCATCGGTTATGGCCGGTGCGGAGTTTTTTGTTTGGGAAACGAATCAACCAGATGACTCTAAAAATCGACAATACCTACCGCAAACAAGAAACCCAAAGCGCGCAATTTAATTTTTGTCAAGTACGAATTATGAACAATTCAGTGCATAATTCGTAGGCACAGGAGGGGATACATCATTTAGAATATTAAATTGAAGCACTGTCTATTTCTTGGACTTTTGCAAGGAAGTGCAAAAGTCAAATAGAGGGGAATAATATCATGCCAAAACGCAAAGGAAATTTAAACACTATTTATATTTCCGAACGCCTTCAGGAATGCCTGAGGCAGGTTGCTTTTTGCCCATTGACTACAGTGGTGGCGCCGATGGGATACGGGAAGACTACTGCCGTAAACTGGTTTCTTTCTGAAAAATCGCATGATGAAAAAATTGATACCATTCGTATCAGTGTGTATTCCGATAATGTTACCATTTTCTGGAAAAGTGTTCAGGATGCGTTCAGCTTCGCCGGATACAATTTCCTTCAGGAGTATCCTTATCCTACAGACCCCGCCAGCGGAAGTCTGTTAGCTGATGCTGTCTGTCATGAATTGCAGGGAGAGAAACCCTGTTATATCTTTCTTGATGATTTCCACCTTATGACAGATCATAAAGTGACTAAGTTTATATGTGTTCTGGTAGGAAGACTTCCTTCAAATGTGCATCTTATCATCGCCAGCCGTGATCGCTTTATTCCGGCAGGAGAGATATTGAGGCTTGGAAACAAGGTTCATCAGATAGGAGTAGGGAACCTCAGACTGAATCACACAGAGCTTACTGTATATGCACATAAATGTGGGACAGATTTATCATCGGAACAGGCAGATAAACTTCTGTATTCAAGTGAGGGATGGTTTTCTGCAATATATCTTAATCTGCGTACGCTGTCGGAGCAGGGAATGCTCGCGGACAGTAACTCGGATATCTATGCCATGTTCAGTGCTGCGATGATTGATCCTCTTAAAGAGGAGGAGCAGGAATTTCTTGCGGCAATGGGGCTTGCGGACGAGTTTACGGTAGAGATGGCGAACTATATAACGAAGCTCGATATGTCAGAGTCTCTGATAAAATCCATGACCGAGCAGAATGCCTTTGTGACAAAACTTCCTGATGGCGTTCACTTCCGCTTCCATCATATGATGAAGGAGTGTGCGGAGAGAACTTTTGCGAAACTCCCTATGGAAAAACAGCTCACTTACAGAAACAGATATGGTGACTGGTATACAGAACATGAACAGTACATTCATGCTCTGGTAGCTTATAAGCAGAGTGGAAATTATGATGCGATACTCGATGTTGTTCAGGCGGATGCCGGAATATTACTGGCAACACAGAATCCTGATCAGGCTATAGCAACTTTGGACCAGTGCCCAAAAGAGATTCTGGACAGGCATCCACTGGCGCTTCTCGTAATGATGAGGTGTATGTTCAATTGGCAGAGAATTCCGAAAATGATGGAGCTAAAGGGCCTTCTCCTTGCATCTATCGAGAATCATCCCGAAATGGACAAGGCCGAGCGTGACAATCTTCTTGGTGAGTGTGATCTCATAACAAGTTTTCTTATGTATAACGATATCAGCGCTATGAGCAGGCTCCACAGAAGCGCCAGTGAGCATATGACGCACAGCGCGATAAGTCTGAGTAATAAGGGCGGATGGACTTTTTCTTCGCCTTCGGTTTTCATGATGTATTACAGACAGCCGGGTGAACTCGTCAAGTACCTTGCGGAGATGGATGAGTGCATGCCTCATTATTACAAGATAACCGACGGACATGGCAAAGGTGCTGAGAAAATAATGCGAGCAGAGGCCTGCATGATGCAGGGAGATTTTGTGGATGCGCAGCTTCTCCTCGAGGAGGCCTACAACATGGCGGAGTCCGCGAATCAGGAGAACATGGTTTTATGTGCGGATTTTGCAGCGAGAAGGCTGTCACTTTTTGCTGATACGGATATCAGATGCAGCTTCGAAAACAGATACAACGAGCTGATAAAGCAGCGTAATATTGCGCAGATTAATATATGGAGCGCAACCCTCGCGTATTACTATGCTCTTTTGGGAAAAGAGGACAAAATTCCGGAGGTATTTAGGGATCATGCACTTTCTTCCGTGAATCTCCTGGCACCGGGTAAGCCGATGAATGAAATGATTGAAAACCAGGTATATCTTCTGCAGGGGGCATATCCTAAGGTAATTGCGAGAAATGCAGAGCTTATGGGAAGATGCATCGGTATGCATTATGCGCTGGTGGCAATACACATAAATATTCAGTCGGCAGCAGCCTATGAGATGATGAACAAAAGAAAAGAAGCAAAAGAGATGCTAAAAAAGGCTCTGGAAGGTGCTATGCCTGACAAGCTTGCACTTCCTTTTGCTGAGAACTACTCTTATATAAAGAAGCTCCTGAAAGAGTGTGTTACTGAAGACAATTCATCCTTTGTGGATGTAATCTGCACTCTCGGTATGATGATGGAGCAGCGCATAAACAAGCAGAAGAAAGAAGTCTCAAAGCCTGCATCCCTGAGCGGTCTCACAAATCGCGAGTACGAGATTGTCATTCTTATGCATGAGCGCATGAGCGGGAGAGAGATCGCAGAAAAGCTCTTCATCTCCGAAGGCAGCGTCAAGCAGTATGTAAACCAGATCTACTCAAAACTCGAGATAGAAGGCGACCGCCGTAAAAAACGCCAAAAACTCTTCTCCCTAATCGAAAATAAATAACCTAACTTTTAGTTAATGTTTATATTTTTTTAACCATCGTACAATTTGTACGGTGGTTTTTGTTTTTTTATTTCATTAAGGAGGGGGTTTATGTGAAAAGAAAATACATTTTGGATGTTGAGCCGATGGCTGACTTTATATTGAGGGTAAATTTTGTGTCCGGTTCAAGTATGCTCTTGGATATGAAACCCCATCTGGACAAGGTACGGTTCAAGAGACTTGCGGATGAGGGAGTATGGAACAGCGCTGTAACAAATGGAATATTCGTCCGCTTCGGAGATGTGGAAATCAGTCATGATGAGATTCTTAGTATGGCTGAAATGGGCGACGGAGCATATGAACAGGGATGAAGGAGGAAGAAGCAATGGGCGATGAAAATATGAACAACCTTGAAGAAGATACCTCGGTGTTATTTGTATCCGGTCAAAAAAAGAAAAAGGCTGAGGAAGAAGCCAGACTAAAAGCTGAGCAGGAGGAGGCGGAGAGGGAAGCCAGGGAAGCTGAGATTAGAAGACAGGAAGAGGCGGTGGCTTCCAGAAAAAGCAAGGCAGAGGATCTTAAAAAGAATCTTGATATTAAGCAGCAGGAGAGAGATAAGCATAAAACCAAGAATAAGCTTATGCCTATTTTCATAGGGGCAGGATTAGCTGTTGTAATCCTGATAATAGCGATGGTTGTATCGGGGATTAAACCTAAGAAGGCTTACGAGGAGCTTGCCGATTTTAATGCTGAATACGAAGTGGCAGAAGCAGGATACGGGCTGAAGATAATGTATCCTGATACGGTTTTTGGAGAGGTTACCGAGAATGCTTCAAGTGACGGAGTGGATATAGTATTTGGCGGAAAAGAAAGTTCAAGTCCGGAAATGGATGTAATCGTAGCTAAGACCGGTTATGACAATGTAATGAAAAACATTTCCTGGACGGAAATAAATGACAAGCTTAAAGCCGTTGCAGAGGAACACTTGCAGGGAGCGGAACTGATTACGGAAAACGTCAGCGATCCCACGGATTTAAACAGCACGGTATATGAGTATCAGTGCACTTATAAATTAGATGACAAGAGCGGAGCATATTTAGGATGGTGCACACAGGACAGTGACGGAAATGTACTTGTTGAAGCAGTCGATTGTAAGGCCGGTAAGGATGATCTGGAAAGTGCGGCAAGACTCTGCAATCAGTTTGGAGAGATTAACGCACAAAGCAAATTGAAGATGCCCGGGTATGCTGAGGCCAAAGATTTAGGAGACTATGACAGGATAAGTATTGATGAGTTAAATGCGGGAGTCCGTATTCCCAAGAATATGTTCACCCAATTGGATAGTTTTACGGATAACGGCGGAAAATGGTACAAGGCCGTGGATGAGAACGGCGCTATCATACTTATTTACATAGGTGTTTACGCTGACAAGGCATCGTTCGTTCCGATTGAGCAAAGCCAGCTTCCGGCTCTCTATGAGATATACAGGGAAGCAATAAAAAAGTTCCTGGAGGGAAAGGTTGTTTATTCGGAGAGAACTCTTGCCTATGAGAAACCGGCTGAGACCAATGATATTGATTATGCATCACATTATAATCTGAAAGTAAGCGGGCGCGAGTATATCGAAGGGGATTACATGTCATTGTATCCCACAGACGAATACGTGTATTCCACGATCTTTTACATGCTGGCTCCGAAGAATAAGAGCGACGAATATGAGCAGATATTTCAGCATATGTACAAGGAAGACTAAAAAGGGGGAGAATTTATGAGCGACGAGTTTTTGAATGAAAATGAAGAAACTGAACAAACTGCGGCGCTATTTGTAGCAAAGCAGAAGAAAAAGGAGGAGGAGAAAAAGGCTGCCGAAGAGCAGGCAGAGAGAGACTTAAAAGAGGCGGAAGTCAAAAGGATGGAAGCCGAAATTGCGGAGCGTAAGAAAAAAGCGGCAAAGGGAAAATTGATTGCCATAGGTGTAGGAGTTGTAGCAGTTATTGTTACACTTTTTATCGTAGTTTCCCTGCTTGATGCCGCATCAAATATCGGAAAAGTGGATTATGCTGGCCTTTCATTTGATGCCGAATATACACCAAATGCAGATTATAACAAGATAGCCATTAAGTATCCCGGAGGATTTTATTCGGAGATTTCCGAGACCGAAAAAGACAGCAACGCAACTTTTGTGGACTTTGCACCTGAGAAAGACACGCATGTGTCTACAAGAGCGGGTGTCGAGTGTATGACAACTGATAACGGGTCAAGGAATTACATGAGGGGCGGTATTGCTTACACAGATACGAATACTTTCATAAATATATTGAAGAACTCACTGAAGGAAAATCTGGACAAAACTGTGCCGGGAGCAGTCATTTCCGATGAGGTGGAACCCGATCTTACGACAGGAACACCGGAGAAGTATTGCTACACCTGCAGCTTTACTTCCAAGGAAAAGAGCGGAGGCGGAGGAATATGGCTCGAAATATCCGATGAAGGTGTTCTGGAATTAGTGAGTGTATTATGCATGGGACCAGGTGATGATGTGGCAGAAGGTAATACACTTCGTGATGGATTTGTAAATGCCAACTCAGAGGATGCGATGTTGATACCAGGTGCAAATCCTCCTTCAGCCGATGCTCCGTTGGATGGTGTGCTTGAATATCCGGAAATAGATTTAACCATGAAGGCGCCGAAAGACCTGTTTTATATGGATGAAAGACCGGAAACCGGCTTAAGGGTATACAGTGACACAAACGGCGCAGGAATAATGATACAAAGGATAGAGGTAGAACAGGGCTTTGATAATCTCAATGTCACCGAGGAGAGCCTTATCGAATATTACGAAAATATGGCGAAAAGCGGTATAGAGATGTTACTGATGAACATATCAGGAAGAAAAGAGGGAAGCCCGGGATATATGCAGAATAACGCGGAGGACTTCTATAGGACCTATTCGTTTGACTGGTGCGGGAGAACGTATTACGAGATTTTCTATATGACAACCTGGAGAGATACAGTAAACGGAAAGGATTATTTCTTACAGATGGAATTCTTCGCTCCAATGGAAAATTTAGAACCATATGATTTGGTTTTCGCAAATATGATACATGACTTTGGAAGCAGATAAAGGAGGAGGAAAATGAGTTTTTTAGTAACGACCGTATTTGAAAACGGTTTTTGTGAATTGTATCTTCCCGATGTGGACAACAAAACTGTTCCTCTTGAAATCAAGCCGTATATCAGCGGCAGAGATGATGATGTAATCCTCCCGCTGGAGGTGTGGGACGGAGTCTGGACTCTCACGGGAGGCGGAAAATTTACCATCACCCAGAATGAGACAAAGGTTGATAAAGTTACACTGGTGGACGGTCTGTTTGTTAACTGCGAATTCAAGGATGGCCAGGTATTTTCACTTACCGCAGAAGAAGTAGCTGAGGGCAATACTCAGTTTAAAAAATATCTCCTTGGACAAAACAATCAGTCACCCATAGTGATCGGAAAGGATGCTTCCAATACAATAAGCTATAACAATAAGTTCGTTTCACCGAAGCATGCGCAGATATCCTTTACAGCTGATGGTGCGATCATCAAGGACCTCGACAGCATGAACGGAACCTTTGTAAACGGCAGAATGCTTCAGGGTGAAAAGAAGCTGATTTTCGGTGATGTCATTTATATCATCGGACTTAAGATTATTTTCCTTGGAAGTACGCTGGCGATCAATAATCCCAAGGAAGCCTGCCAGGTAAACGGAATCAAGGAAATAAATATCACTACAACCGGTGGCGGAGATGACAACTTCGAAGAGGAAGAAGAAAAGTATTTCCTCCGTACACCTAGAAAACTTGAGGTGCTTGACACTGAGACAATCACACTTGAAAAGTGTCCTCCTAAACAGAAACAGGAGAAGCAGCCGTTGCTCCTCACCATCGGACCGTCCTTTACCATGATTATACCCATGGCTCTTGGTGCAACTCTGGCGATGGGAGATGGCTTTGCAGGCGCAGGCGTTGTCATGAGTGCGGGCGCTGCAGTTGTAGGTGCAATCTGGGCTATTGTTAACACGAGATACCAGGATAAGGTTTACCGTCAGGCAGAGATGGCGAGAGTTAAGAACTTTGAGAATTACACAGTCGAAATGCAGGGCGTAATCAAGGATAAGATGGAATACAACTCCGCAGTTTTAGCTAGAACTTATCCATCCGTAAATGAAGCGGCTGATATCGGAATCGGTGAGACCTCCAGACTCTGGGAGAAGAGCTGGGTTCACGATGATTTCCTGGATGTTCGTCTCGGAACAGGCGATATTCCTTCATTTAATAAAATCGAGACCTCGAAAGAACAGGCGATGCAGGAGCACGATCCTCTGAATAAACGGACTGAGGATATCAAGCTTGCAATGGCTGAACTTAAGGGCGTTCCGGTTTCGCTTTCACTTTATAAAAACAGGTTTGTCGGCATTGTATCGCCCGACAGACCAAGTGCCATAGCAATTGCAAGGACAATGACTGTCCAGATTGCAAGTGCTCATCCTTACACGGATGTGAGAATGTGCATGGTCTTCCCGTCAAAGGAAAGAGACAACTGGAACTACATGAGATTCCTTCCCCATATCTGGTCACCTGACGGAAAGCTTCGTCTCATGTGCTGCGACAAAAACAGCATTGGTGATGTTATGTATTTCATGTCCGGAATTATCCGTGACAGAATCGAGAAAACAGGTAAGGAAGCAGGAAAAGACGACCATAAGAAGATCCTTCCGCACTATGTTTTCGTGATCGCAGACTATTCACTGGTTGCGGAAGAGCCTATATGTAAATACCTGCTCAATCCCACAGAGGAGATGGGTATTTCCGTTGTTATGCTCGCAGATGCACCCGATAAGCTTCCGAGCGGCTGCACAACCATAGTAACTGCAAGCCAGGAGGAGTGCGGCTTTGTTTCAACAATAAATGCCTTCCCTGCAAGACATAACGTGAGCTTTGACAATCTTCCTCCGCTTAAGGCAGAGACCTTTGCCAGAAAACTTTCAGGCATACACCTCAGGGAGACAGGCGTTTCCACAGCTATTCCGGATATGCTCACCTTCCTCGATATGTATAAGACATCCAACATTGAGTCTCTGGATATTTATCACAGGTGGCTTGAAAACCGCACATATGAAAGCATGAGAGCAATGATAGGTTATAAGTCCGGCAATCAGCCGCTTTTCCTGGATATCCATGAAAAGTATCACGGACCTCACGGTCTCGTAGCAGGTACTACCGGTTCAGGTAAATCAGAGACTTTGCAGAGTTATATCCTGTCACTTGCAATTAACTACCATCCTGATGAGGTGGCCTTTATCCTTATCGATTACAAGGGCGGCGGAATGGCACAGAGCTTTGAGGGACTTCCTCATGTTTCGGGTGTCATTACAAACCTCGGCGGTAATGCGACAAACAGAGCGCTGTTGTCCATCAATGCAGAGATTAAGCACAGGCAGAAGCTCTTCAATGAGTTCAAGGTTAAGCATATCGATGCCTATATTGAGCTTTATCGCTCAGGTATAGCAACAGAGCCCATGCCGCATCTTCTTATAATCGCTGATGAGTTTGCGGAGCTGAAAAAAGAGCAGCCGGAATTCGTTCGTTCGCTTGTATCAGCAGCCCGCGTGGGACGTTCACTCGGCGTAAACCTTATCCTTGCAACCCAGAAACCTTCAGGCGTTGTTGATGATGAGATATGGTCAAATACAAGATTCCGTTTGTGCCTGCGTGTTGCGGACAAGGGCGATTCCAATGAGATGCTGAAGAGACCCGATGCAGCTTACATCACAGGAACAGGCCGCGGATTCTTCCAGGTAGGAAGCGATGAAATCTTCGAAGAATTCCAGTCAGGCTGGTCAGGCGCTGAGTATGAACCTGGTGTTCCGTTCACGGATGAGAAGAATGCGAAGGTTGAACTCATCAATCTGATCGGTAAAAACGGAGTTCCGAAGAAAAAGGATAAGAATAAAAAGTCGGATAATATCAAGAAGCTTACGCAGCTTGACGCAATCGTAAAATACACGGCAGAGATCGCAAAGGAGCACAATATAGCAGCGGTTCGACAGATATGGCTTCCCGCTCTTAAGAACAGAATTTACTTAAGTGACCTTGAAACTGAGAAGAGCGAGGGCTTTAGCCTGCGTCTCCCCGTAGGTATTGCGGATAATCCGGAGATTCAGAGCCAGTACACAGCTTATGTTGATTTCCTTTCAGACGGAAATCTGCTCATCTGCGGTGCTTCCGGATCAGGAAAGACAACTCTTTTGCAGACCATTATTTATGGCGCGGTTACAAATTACAGCGCATCGGATGTGAATATCTACATACTTGATTTCTCATCTCGCACAATGGCAGTATTCTCAGCGATGCCTCATATCGGAAGCATATGCTTCGATGGCGAGGATGAGAAGCTCAATGACACCTTCGAATTCTTCATGACAGAGCTCACAGAGAGAAAGAAGAAGTTTGCGGGAATGGGTATCGGTTCCTATAAGGAATATGTTCAGCATGCATCCGATTGCCCGGCACTTCTTCTCATAATAGACAACTTTGTGGCATTCTATGAAAACTATGACAGGTTTGAGGATGACCTATCGGTGCTCACAAGAGAAGGTGCAAGCTACGGTATTTACACAGTTATAACAACCAACGGTTCTAGCGATCTAAGGAGCAGACTCCGTCAGAACTTTGGCACCGGTATCGGTCTTCAGATGCCCGACCGCTTCGAGTATGAAGCAGTTGTGGGTGATCACACCGAGATCGTTCCGGAAGGAAAAACTCCCGGACGAGGTCTCATCAAGGCTCCCGGCTGCGTAGAGTTCCAGGTAGCCCTTCCTGTGCCGGAGACAGACGGCCTTTCACAGGCGCAGAGCATCAAAAAGAGCCTCTCGGCGGTGTCGGTGGAAGGAGATTCTAAGGGTGCAAAAAAGCCCGGACAGACTCTTGATTCCCTTAGCATTAAGGACCTTTTAAATGATGCAAAAGCGCTTCCCGAAAACAGACTTGCAGTAGGTAAAACAGTAGACGGTGAAAACATTATTTCCTTCGATATGGATAAGGAATACTGCATAAGCCTTATCGGTCTCGGAGAGACCGGCAAGACAAACCTCCTGAAGGCTATCGCTCTTGAGGTTAAGGACAAAGGAAGCGAAGTAATCATTTTTGATGGGAAAAATGAAGAACTCAAAGACTTCGCAGCGCAAAACGGAATCTCAGAGTATATAACGGATGACGCAGGACTGTTTAAACTGATGCAGAATGAAATAGTTCCAAAGTTCGGTGAGAGAAATAAGATCGTCAATGATGCAAAGAATTCAGGAACACCTATCTCTGATGCAATGAAGGATCAGAAGAGAATCATGGTTCTCATAAATGATTATTCTTACTTCATCGAAACCGTTTACTCAGAGGAATATGGCATGAACGGATTCTTTGAGACGGCTCTTGAAAAGGGAAGAGATCACAAGATCTACTTCATAGCAGCCATGACAAACGACGACGTTTCAGACTGTGCGAAGTACAAGGTATCAAGACAGTTCACGGAAATGGAAAGCGGCGTTAACCTCGGCGGAATGTTTGATCAGCAAAGTGTCCTTCACTTCGAAATGTCCTCAGCGGATGCTGTAAGGCAGCTCCCTGCAGGGTTCGGCTTTGCACTTTTGGACGATGGCACAGCCGTAAGAATGATCACACCGCTTGTATAAAGCAGTTTGTCTGTTAACTGTTAAAGGAGGAAAGGTTATGAGCAGAATTTTATTAGAAACCAGGGTTCCAAGCATTGCCAAGACCTACGAGTTTTCAGCAGACTCTGTGATGTCGGTAGGAACCGTAAAAAAAGAGATGATAAGACAGATAACGGCTGTCGAGAATCTTAACATTTTTCCGAATCCTGATAAGGTGCTGTTCTGCAGCATAGATATGAACGGCCTTCTGCAGGACAACGAGACTTTGGGGAGTATCGGAGTTAAGAGCGGCGGACGCATAATGCTGATCTGATATGAGATTATGGCTATTGCCGGAAGGAGAATGCTATGGCAGATATGACAAACGTTGATGCACAAAGACTCAGACAGACAGCGAGCAAAGTCAGCAACCTTGCGGGAGATCTGTCTAACAACGTGGGAAAAATAAATGATGCGCTGGGAAGTCTGGCTAAGGGCTGGCAGTCTGATGTTGCCACAAAATTTTTGCAGAACTGGCAGGCGGACCAGGAGGCCCTCAAAGAGATGATAGAGCAGTACATGGAGGTCGGAAATCTCATGAATGAGCTGGCCAATGATTACGAAGCATCTGAAAACGAAGTACAGGGTCTTATAGGAAAACTGAAGATCTGATAGCTTGATACAGTTTTCGGGGAAGGTGAAAAAGCCTTTCCCGGGGCTGTGGAAGGAGGAAAATATGGCGGCAGGAAATGATACAAAAATGGATACTGCGCTGTTACTGTCCACCGCGGATACGCTCAGCCCGCTTATTAAAAATCTTGAAAATGTATTCGAACAGTTTCAGCAGGAAATAAAGAGCTCAAGAAGTAACTGGCAGGGAGACGGATCCGATGATATCAGAAATACGGCAGCACAGCTTAAGGAGAGCTCTGCTGAGATCATCAGAGTGCTTAATGGTTATGTGACGGGACTGAAGGAACTTGCAGGTGTCTATGATAAGGCAGAGACGAAGGTGGAGAACACCAGCAAATCACTTAAGTTTGACGGTACATTTACGTAAGGGGGATGAGCATATGAAGTTTAATTATCAGCAGACGATGCAGCAGGCCCAGAATCTTGAGCAGCTTGCATCCGACCTCAGAAGTAAGACAAAGCCCGCTATAGGCGGAGTAAAGGATAATCTGAATGCTGCCTGGACCGGAGATTCCGGAAAAGCCTTTATCAGGTTTTTGGGAGAAGTGGAATCAGACATGGACGCGAAGGCAAAGTACTTAAAGAATGTTTCGGATTATTTAAAGAAAACCGCAAAGAAGATCAAGCAGGCAGAGGAAGCAGCAAAGAGATCAGCAGCTGGAATATCCTAAGAAAAGAGGTAATTTATGGCGACGAAAAATACAGTAAATATTCAAAAGATGATGTCTGCTGCAACCGAACTTGATAATATTCATGCATCAATGACGAAGCAGATAAAAAAGCTGGATGAGACAATGTCAAGCATAAAGCAGGTATGGTCAGGAGAGGCCGCAACTACTTATCTGAAGCAGTATGATAAAAACTATACCGCTTTTCAGAATATGGCGAAGGCCATAAGAGGCGCATCGGATGCACTGACGGAAAACTGCAACACCTACAATCAGGCCGACAGCAAGGCCATGGACATCGTTCAGAAGTTGTCACACAGAGGCTGAGGAGGTAGATTATGGCAGACGTAAATATTCAGGTAGATGTGAAAAAACTCAGGGCGCTTGCTGAGTCGGTTGACAAGGTGCAGACAGAGCTGAGGGAATCCTGCTATTCGGCCAAGGGACAGATCGATTCTCTCAAGAATATCTGGACAGGCGAAGCGGCGAACACTTATCAGACAAGTTTTCAGAAGCTGATGGATGAGTGCAATGAAGCGTTGACGACTATGGGGAAAATGGTCAATTCACTTTACGACTCAGCTGACAGATACGACCAGGTTGCTAAGGATCTCAAGAATTCAAAGGATATTCCCAAGCTCCCGACCAACGTTTTTAGTTGAATATGAGGTGGTGAAAATATGGCATATAAAGTATCTTACAAGGTTGTCGCCGAGCAGGGCGAACAGCTAAAGAAAATTGCAAAGGATATGGATAACTATGTGAACCAGCTTAATCAGATTATCGGTAAGCTTGGGGGAGATGAGCTTCTCGTAAACATAAGGAATGATCTTAAGGGATTCATCAGGCAGCTCGAGGAAGAGAGAACGGTTCTCGATTTATCCGGACAGGTCCTTAGCGAAGTCATTCAGAGCTACAGCAATGTTGAGAAGAAAACAGTTCAGAAAGTTGACCGCGCAAAAGCGCACAACAGAGATTTTTACAAAAGACCTGTTGTGGTTGCTTCTGCCGGGGCAGGCGCGGGAGCAAGCGCATCTGCCGGGGCCACTGCTGTTGTTAATGGCGGCGCAGGTCAGACGACAGTCAATGTAAGTTCCACGGTGATAAATCAAAATGTCACCAATAATTATACCAGCGGAGCTGAGGGCGTATCGGGTGCCGGAGGAATAGGACAGGGACTTGCAAGCGCTCTGGGCTCAATTGATATTGATCCTAATGTAGCCGTTACCGCAGCTGCAGCAGGTCTTGCAGCCGCAGCAGGCAGTGCCGCCGCTTCGTCCATCAAGGAGAAGAAGAAAGAGAAGGAAGCGGCAAAGGCGTAAGGGTATACTATTGCAAAGGGCAATTATAGGGATGCTTCTGTAAGGACATTAGTGAAGTATCCGCTGTTTTTGAGGAGTGGATAGGAGTGATTTTGTTATGAGAAATAAGATTATTAGTGTGATGTTAGTTGGCGTAATGGCTACTGCTTTGTGTGCCTGCGGAGATGGAACGCCCGTTGATTCTTCTATTGAAGACAAGGTTCAGGCTGTTGTAGAGGCTGAAGATGAGGACACTGCACTGGCTGATGACTTGCCTGATTCAGCGGGCTCATACAAGAAGGCATATCAGAAGGTTGTAGATGATCTTTCTTCCGCAGGCGATGCAGATATGTTTGCGCTTGTTGATGTCAATGACGACGATATTCCTGAACTTGCCGCTTCAAGCTCAGAGGGCTCCTGGGATAAGGATCAGGTTTTCCTGTACACGGCAGACGCAGGCAAAGCCGTTCTTCTTGCAAGTGACATAGGTCCCGGTATGGAAGGACATTTCATCGCATACATCGAAAAGGGAAATGTGTTTATCAAGAGCGGCGCACCTACAGGTGAATACTACACCTTCTATGTTATTGGAGACAATCAGCCCGAGGAATTCTTCTCAGCAGGTCATTTTCAGATGTTAGACGACAATGATAATGAAGTCGAAACCTACATGATAGATGAAGAGGAAGTCACCAAGGACGAATATGACAGCCAACTCAATGACGCCCTTGAATCAGGCGAGTTCATCATGCTCGCTGAGCCCGAATCCCTCAATATGGTGAAATACAATGTAAGCTTCAAGGACGGCTACATGGCGCTCGAGGAGACAGAGGAAATTCCTTATCTTCCGTATGATGAGATTAGTGAGCTCCTGGCGGAGTGAGAAATGCACTTGGTAATCCTCAAAAATGTAACAGGCTCAGGGCTATCAGCTCTGAGCCTTACTTGTGTGTATGTATTTTTTGCTTAGTATGTTATGCCTTGACCTATTTGCCCTCTATTATGTTTGTGGTTTTCACTTGTTTAAGGGGTGTCACAATAAAACAGGCAATTTCGGTCTGATTTGTTGTACGGAAAAAATGGCGAGACAACAAATTGTTATGAATATAGCTACATTGTTGCATGATAAAATGATTGGAACAACAATTCAATATAAAACAAGATGATTTGTTGCATGAAAAAAATGCAGGCACAACAAATCAACTACAATCTACCTGATTTGTTGTTCGAGAGAATTTTCGATACAACAAATCAGGTTAATCATGAAGAATTTATTGTCCGGGTAAATCCCAGACCACAATAAAGCAGGCTGACAAAATATAACAAAATAAGCAGTTCTATTTTACAATATTAACTATTCTAAAAGGCGCTTGTATATTCTATACTCGTTAAAGGAGGAGTGAAATTCTATATTTTTTCATAATATAATAGAGCACGACCTTGGAGGAAAATTTCGAATGGAAGATAAGATTGTAATGGGCTACTGGGACTGTCCGTCCTGTGGAAGTACAGGAATACCCGGAAAAACTTATGACTGTCCGAATTGTGGAAGACAGAGGGGAAAAGAGACCAAGTTTTACATGAAGTCCGGGCCGGTGGAATATGTTCCGGGACACAAGGTTACGGGAGCAGACTGGTACTGTGAATATTGCGGAGCGCTTAACACTGCGGAAAGAACTACCTGTGAAAATTGCGGATCGCCGAAGAGCGACAGCAAAGATGATTATTTTTCACTGAAAAAACCAAAGCCCGAAGTAAAGCCAAGCAGTACTCAGAACAACACGACTTCTGCGCCGGGAAACAAAGGATCGTTCTCAAGATTCCGCTTAATCGGGATTATCGCAATCGCTATTCTCATTATAATCCTGATAAACAGTATAGTTTCGAGACCGAAAAATTATACCTTTGATGTAAAGACCCTGACCTGGGAAAACTCCATTGATATCGAGGAAAACAAAACTTTCCGGGAGTCGGACTGGAATCTTCCAAGCGATGCAAGACTTGCCTATACGAACTGGGAAATCCGAAGCTATGAGTCGGTGCTTGACCACTATGAAACAGTGACAAAATCACGGCAGGTTCAGGACGGAGGGCATTACGAGACAAGCTATTCGGATAACGGAGACGGAACTTTTACAGAGCATAACAATTACGTTCCGGATTATACGACTGAGTATTACACGGAGGAGGAACCCGTTTACAGGCAGGAACCCATCTATGATACGAAATACTATTATGATATAGACAGGTGGGTTGATGAACGAACCGAGACGACCACGGGAACTGACAAGAATCCCTACTGGCCAACTCTCAATCTCACTGACAAGGAAAGAGAAGCCGGAAGGTCATCAAAGTATACGATGAGCGGTGAACTGAATTATAAGTCATTTGGAAAAAGTAAGAAAAAGACTGAAGAATACACGATAGATGAGTCCACTTGGAAAGAATTAAAACCGGGAGATAAGCTCGATGTAACAATAAAAGACGGCAAGCTTGTCGAGTGGAGCAAATAAAAATAATCCCAGTCCAAAGTAAATAAAAATAATCCCAGCCCTACGATTTGTTTAAGGGGCTGGGATTTTTAGATCAAGGCTCTTTTTCTGTAGCATTACGCTGATGTCGCTATCCATATAGTCTGTTTCTTTTTTGAAAAGAGTTGAGAGATAGTTGTTGTTAAGTTTTACGGAATTTGCAAGATCATCCAAGCGTATGGTTTCGTGTAGGTGCTGATCTATATTTCAGATGCAAGAACGCTCTTCGCGATACACCAGCTGAACTTATATGTAACGATTCCATGCAGTGATTATATGAAGCGTATGAAGCGTTTTTGACACAGACTATTTTTGCATCAAGTACCTGCCGCGATTTCTTTTTTGGGAAGTTGCGGCAGTTATATGTGGATAAATCTTCTACCGCAATTACAATTCTGGAAGTTTGAGGCAGTCAATTGTGGCATCATAATTCTGCCACATTATCAATATTTCTCTTTTGAGGCAGATAATTACATGTGCAAATTACTGCTGCAAACATGATTTTTATATATTGTGGCAGTATATGGATTAAAAACACCACTACCGCAAGTATAAATATTTGTGATTGCGGCAGAATTTGTCACCCAATGCGTACTGCTGATACTATGCATTATCGGTTTTGCAGCAGATAATACTATATAAGATGAGCGATCCAAATATTTCCTGAGAAAAGTTAGCAATAACTAACGAGAAGTGTTATCATTAAGATATTCAAAGGGAAATCTCGTAGTGACAAATAAATGTAGGCATGTGGACATCAAGGAAGCGTAGTGCTATGATTCATAGTTAGCAAACGCTAACATGAATAAAGGAGGATGATATGAAAGCTGATTATAAGAATTGGGTACCAAAAGGAATGGTATTAGGGACATTGGCTGTAACATGTGTGTTGCTTGTGATAGCTATGATTTTGGGGATTAAGTCAGTGCCGGGAATAGTATTTCTTGTGCTGACGGTGTTGTCCGCGCTGGGGACATTATGGATGTTCCTTATGTACAAGGCTTTTTCCTATAATGGAACAAGACAAATGTCCAGGCATATCATTGAAGGAGTATCGTCATACGTTAAGATTCCTGACGGAGGTAAATGCCTTGATGTCGGATGTGGAAGCGGCGCTCTGAGTATTGCCTGTGCCAAGAAAAATCCGGGAGCTCAGATTATCGGTATAGACAGATGGGGAAAAGAGTATGCATCCTTCAGCAAAAATCTTTGCGAAAGTAATTCCGTAGCCGAAGGCGTAAATAATACATCCTTTCAGCAGGGAGATGCCTGTAAGCTGGATTTCAATGACGAGTCATTTGACGCAGTGACAAGCAATTATGTATATCACAACATTCCAAGTAAGGACAGGCAGGCAATCCTTCTTGAAACATTAAGGACACTTAAGAAAGGCGGCACTTTTGCTATTCACGATATTATGTCTAAATCCAAATACGGAGATATGGAGAGCTTTGTAGAGAAGCTTAAGACTATGGGATACGAAGACGTTAGACTTATTGATACAACAAATGGCATGTTCATGAACAAGTGGGAGTCCACATGGATGGGACTTACAGGCTCAGCAATTCTTATGGGGAGGAAATAAATATGGGACTTTATAAATATTTTGTTAGTCAGACAAGAAAACCTGAAGGCTTTCTAGGTCAGATGATGGTTAACGGTATGAACAGCGGTCATGCCAAGATGGCAGACTGGGGCATGGCACATCTTAAGACCATTGCACCGGAAGAAATTCTTGAAGTTGGTTGCGGCGGAGGAAGAAATGCGCACGCACTTATGGAGAAGTATCCTGCATCAAAGCTGACAGCCATTGATTATTCTGATGTTTCGGTTGAAAAGGCGACAGCATACAATACGGATATGATCAAGAAAGGACGTTGTAAGGTCCAACAGGGAGATGTTTCTAAACTAGGAATGGAAGAGCAGTATGATCTTGCAACTGCCTTTGAGACTATCTATTTCTGGCCGGGACTCGAGAAGTGCTTTTCAGAGGTAAATAAGGCACTTAAACCCGGAGGAACCTTCATGATCGTGAATGAGTCCGATGGCACTGACAAAGCGAGCCTCCAATTTGAAAGCATCATCGACGGGATGAAGTGTCATACAGTAGAAGAGATTGAAGGTGCTTTAAAAGGAGCCGGCTTTTCAAAGGTTAAGACGGATCATCATGAGAGTAAACCGTGGATTACTGTTATTGCGAAGAAGTGAGGAGTGGAGGCTATATGAATGCGATTATAGCAGGACTTATGTGGTCTGTTTTGTGGATAGGATATATATTTGTTGTTCTCAAATGGTATCCGTGGGAGTTACTTCATGATTATCCTGAAGATATTAAAGAGGCAGCGACACTTCCTGAACCTACAGATAAACAGAAAAAGCAGGCAAAGCTTGTGTGTGGAATCATATGTCTTGTGATATTTGGATCACTGCTGGCATTTGGACTGACAAAATTTGCCTCTGCTCAGACCACTTTCCTAATGGTACTCGTATATGTATTTATCGTAGGTATGATATGGAATGCTATAGATCTTCTTGTTATGGACTGGATTCTAGTATGCTCAATCACACCTAAGATTGTAGTCATAGAGGGTACAGAAGGATGTAAGGGATATAAGGATTATATGTTCCATTTTAAGGGATTCCTTATAGGATGCGTATATACAGCGATAATGGCAATTGTATTTTCGGGGATTATTTATGGGATATTAAAGTTTTTTATCTGGTGATTTGCTGGGGGACTGAAAAAATGATTAAGATGAGAGGATTGTCGGAAACGGATATTAAAACAATATCCGGACAAATTGCAGATGCTTTTTACGATTATTCATACAATGAGAGCGACGAAGGCCTTATTAAATATATTGGCACTAGAGAAAACATGTATATCTACATCGGTGCTATAGTAAAAGCAGCTTATAAAAGCGGGATGCTTTATGCAACATCTGAGAACAGAGAAGGATTCTTGGTGCTTTCAGGTGAAGGCGTGAACTCTATTGGATTTTCAGATGGCATGAAGATGATAATTGCCGAGAAAAAGGCCCTTGGTGGTTTTAAGAAGATGAAGCATTTTATTTCTGCGTGTTTTTCTGAAGGTGGTTCCATAGAGACACGAATGAAAAAATCCAAGAGGAAGTTCTTAAGAATTGAGGTATTGGTTGTAAGAAAAGAATATCAAAAGCAAGGATTTATGAAGCAGATGATGGATTATGCGTATGAACTTGCTGATAAGCAAGGAGTGCCGGTCATTCTTGATACTGATGATAAGGATAAAAGTGACAGGTACGAGCATCTTGGCATGAAGCTTGATAGAATCAGAAACTGCGGCGAAAAATTTCATATGTATGATCTGATAAGAGAACCTAAAGTAGCCTAATGACAGAGGTTAAGACACATGTATCATATTGAGAAAAACACTGTACAGGAAACACTGATTATACCGCTGTTTGGAAGAAAAGTATGCTCGGAACATTTTCCAGATTTATTTAAGGATCCGGAGGCTGAGCGTATTTGCTCTATGCTGGATTATGATTTTGAAGAAAAGGGCAAGAAGATGGAGAGCACAGTAGGACTGTTTGGCGCGCTTGAAGTTGCTCAGAGGCAGTATGATCTTGCATGGGAGGTAAAGGATTATCTAAAGAAACATCCGGATGCAGCGATCGTAAATCTTGGGTGCGGATTGGATGATACGTTCAGAAAATGTGATAACGGAACTTGTAAGGGTTACAACATAGATATGCCTGATGTGATAAAGGTCAGGAATGAGATCCTTCCTGCAGGAGAGAGGGAGAATAATCTAGGATACGATCTTAATGATGATTGCTGGATGGATGAAATAAATCCGTCGCATGGTGTTGTTTTCTTTGCATCAGGTGTTTTCTATTATTTTAAGACTGAAGCTGTAAGAGAGTTGTTCCAAAAGATGGCGAAAAGATTTCCCGGTGCGGTTATTGTATTCGATTCCTGTAACCGGCGCGGTGCAAAGATGATGACTAAGACATGGCTGAAGGAAGCGGGAATATCGGATGTGAATGCGTTTTTCTCTATTGAAGATAAATCTGAAATAGAAGCGTGGAGTAGTAATTTCGCATCTGTAACTGCGCGGAGTTACATGAGGGGATACAGAGATATCTATAACGAAGTCGGTTTCTTTCATAAGCTTATGATCAAGTTCTGTGATAGCCTGGTTAAAATGCAGATCATAAAGATTACGTTTGGGTGAGGTGGCTGTGGTGATTATTATGATCCAGCTGATTTTATATTGCTTATTGTTCACTGTAATGGTTAAGTACGCAGTAAGAGGCGGTGCTATTGATGGTTTGTATTTCTATCCAAAACCGGTGCAGGAGAGGGCTTTTGAGATAGGACTGACAACAAGGGAAATCATGCAGAAAAAACGCAGGATTTTTATGACAGAGTTCTTCATTGTGATGCTGGTAGCTCTGGTACTCATTATCGGGTTATGGAACAGTACATCTGATTTTAAGGCGGCATATTTACAGGCACTTTTATTTCTTGAAGCAATGAACATTTATGATGGTGTTGTTATAGATAAAATCTGGGTTGGGCACAGCAAATTTTGGGTTCTGCCCGGATGTGAAGATATACCATATGTGCAGACCTGGGGACAGGTTATAAAAAAGAGAACAATCCTTGCGCTGATTTGGCTTGTCGGTGCAGCTATTGTGGCGGGGATTGTGATGGTTTTATTTTAGACAGCGTGATACTTCGAGATGACGAGGTAATAAGAAAATGTTAAAGAACTACATGAAAGAAGGACAGAAGCTTCCGCTATTCGGAGCTGGACCATATATAATCTATGGAATTGCCATGGTAAATGTTGTGGGGATTATCCTATTTAGCTATGTCTTTAAGATAGGAATTTTGTATGAACCATGGATTCTCATATTTCGTATTGTTGGTGCATTGCTCATTGTGTTAGGAGCAGCTGTTTGGTACATAGGTGCGCTTCGCTCGGATATGGATGACTCGATAACGGAGAACAGACTTCAAACCAAGGGAATATATTCCTGGGTAAGAAATCCCATGTACAGCGGTTGGTGGATTGCTTTATCAGGAATAACCTTGATGTGGCACAATGTATGGCTGCTCCTTTTTCCGATTATCGATTGGTTGATCATGACAATAGCTTTGATCAACACAGAAGAAAAGTGGCTCCTGGATTTATACGGAGAAGAATACGCAGAGTATAAGAAAAATGTAAATAGATGCATTCCGTGGTTTCCGAGGCGTGTGGATATAAAAAGAGGAGAATGAAATGAGAATACTTGTATATGGTGCAGGAGTACTAGGGGGGAACCTTGCGAACAGCCTATACAGGCAGGGTAAAGAGTTAACACTCCTTGCTCGCGGCAAATGGTATGAAGAGATAAAACGAAATGGTCTCAGTATACATCACTATTTTGGCAGGAAGACCAATGTGAAGATACCTGTGATCAATGAACTGAAATCAGATGATATATACGACGTTATTTTTGTAGTGGTCAGATATACCCAGGTGGACAGTGTTGTTGAGGATCTAAATAACAATGGCTCCAAGAACATAGTATTTGTTGGGAACAATCTCAAGACAGACGAACTCACAAAAGCACTATCGGAGAAGTCAGTTCTTTTTGCATTTGCAATGTCTGCAGGTCACAGGGAAAAGAGCTATATCAGATCTGTAACACTGAATAAGATAACCGTAGGTAATTTAAAAGGAAATCCATCGGGGGAGGCTTTTATAAGAAATGTCTTTTCCGGAACAAACTTCAAAGTCGTTTATGAACCTAACATGACAGATTGGCTTCTGTGCCATGCGGCATCAGTTATTCCAATAGCATTTGCCTGCTATTATGCGAACGGAGACATTAAAAAACTTAAGCGTGACAAAGCCTACATCAACAGGATCATGGACGCAACTATCGCGGCCTACGCAATATTGGAAGACAACGGGCATGAAATAATGCCTGATTCAGATAAAGACTTCAGAAATCCCAAGTTCAAGAAGAAATATATCCCGTTTTATCAGTTCATTTTCACAACAAAACTTGGCAAACTCTGCACTTCAGATCATGCCATGAATGCAATCGATGAGATGAGTGCACTCAACAGAGATTTCAAGGAATACATTGAGGAATATGGCGATATTCCTCAAGCGTGGATAGACCTTGAAAAGGATACAAACGGATATCTGATATAAAACAGGGAGGATGAGTAGTTTATGTCAGTTAAGATAAATTCTTTGAGTGAAAAAGAGATTCGTGATATAGGAGATGCTTTTGCAGATTTTCAGTATGCTGAATCAGAATTCGGAATGGGGTATCTTGGAAAAGGCAGACAGGCCGTGAGTGATTACATATGCGCTGTAGCGAAGGGCTTCTTTAATTCTGGAAAGAGCTATGGAGCCATACTGTCAAAACTGAAGGTGCCGTACATTTATGTAGGCATGGTTGCAGTAAGAAAAGAATATCAGGGCAAAGGTTTCATGCGAAAGGTCCTGGAGATTGCATTTGAGGAAGGTCGAAGACAGGCAGTTCCTGTGGTATTGGATACGGATGCGGTGCTGAAGAAAAATAAATATGAGCATCTGGGAATGAAATGTGTAGTGACTCAGCACTTTACCGATGGGGTCGAGCTTTACGGAATGGTATATGAGCCTGATAATATCCCGAAAGAGTGGAAGAGTGAGATTGTTCTCGAGGACATGCGAATACTGTCTTCGTCTAATAAAAATGTATGGGATCGCTTTGCACCGGTTTACAGCAGTTTCGTCACAGGAACTCCCGGAAATAAGCGAGCATATGAGTCCATGTACAAGCGCATAAAAGCAGTGATTACGGATAAAGAAGTACTTGAACTTGCTACAGGCCCCGGAGTTATTGCAAGGCAGGTTGCAGATGAAGCAAAAAAGATGACAGCTACGGATTATGATGTATCAGCGAGAAAACTCCTTCTGACATAGTCGGTGGGGATGAATCGCTGGCCCTCAGCGTTTCGCTTTGCTGTATCGTCCTGTTCTTTCATATTTTCTTTTGTGGTCATCCGTGCGC
>NZ_FOBE01000081.1:0-1262 GCF_900109475.1 Butyrivibrio sp. ob235 | reverse complement strand
CTAGTAGATTGTAATTTAAATAAATAGACCAATATGCTATACTGATAATATAAAACCTTTGGAGGTGATTTCAGTATGGCAAAAGCGCAACCACTTATTCTTCCTGATGATGATCGTGAGTACTTTGAATCTATAGTTCGCACCAGAACCATGCAGGCCCAAATCGTATCAAGAGCAAGAATTCTTCTTCTAAAGGCTGATGGCGAATCTGTAGATGCGATAGCTGAAAAGGTTGGGCTCAATCGTAACAGCGTATTACTCTGCCTTAAAAAGTACAAAAATGGTGGTGCGGAAAATGCTATTTTTGATACTCCTGGTCGCGGCCGAAATGCTGAAATCACTGATGATGAAAAGACATGGATTATCAATATAGCATGTCAAAGGCCTAATGATTTCGGTTATTCTGCTGAAACTTGGACTTATGCAAAGCTCACAGAACACATAAATAAATCCGCTGAATCTGCTGGATACACAAGGCTTTCCACGCTTACAAAAACAAGTATAAAGAAAATCCTTGATGAAGCAGAAATCAAGCCATTCCGGATACAGTATTATTGTGAAAGACGAGACCCGGATTTTGAAGCAAAAATGCATGATGTGCTTGTTGTATACAAGCAGATCGAAATGCTTTTTGATACTGAAGGAAACCTTATAATACCTGTTGAGAAACAGACTCTGCATACCATTTCTTATGATGAAAAACCTGGTATACAGGCTATTGCAACAACATCTCCTGACTTAAATCCTTCTCAGGAAAACGGAACAATTAAGCGTGATTATGAGTATAAGCGTCTTGGAACAGTATCACTTTTAGCAGGTATTGATCTTATTACTGGTGAAGCTATTCCTTTGGTAAAGGACACTCATAACAGTGATGATTTTATTGAGTTCCTCAAGATACTTGATAAGAAGTATCCTAAAGGAGATGTAATTCGTTTAGTGCTTGATAACCACAGTGTGCATACTTCAAGGAAAACAAAAGCTTTCTTGGAAACAATGCAAGGCAGATTTTTATTTGTATTCACTCCAAAGCATGGGTCATGGCTTAACATGATAGAAGGTTTCTTTGGCAAAATGACACGCCAGATGCTACGTGGAATAAGGGTAGGCACTAAACAAGAACTTGTTGATCGCATTTATCTATACTTTGAGGAGATAAATCAATCTCCGGTGGTGCATCATTGGAAATACAAAATGGATGAAATCGATGCAGCAGAGGATATAGCAAAAACGGTCTAGTTAATTTTTGCACGGACTACTAG
>NZ_FOBE01000030.1:0-56334 GCF_900109475.1 Butyrivibrio sp. ob235 | reverse complement strand
ATCCAGGGATACTGCGCGGTACTGAAGAATGGGATAACACCTATAAAATCAGAACCGTCGTTGAAAGAGATATCAATCACATGAAAGAGAATCTCTGTCTTGCAGGGCGTCGCACACAAAATGAAAAAACATTGCATGCTGATCTAATTCTTGCAGGTATCACTCAGCTCATCACCGTCGTTCTAGCTGACAAAATCAAACATCATGAGTATATCCGCAGTGTAAAACCGCTAATCGCGTAGGACTTACCAACTTCATTAAGCCATATGCTTATTAAAGTGCGCCTAAAACTGTCGGCTTACATTTTATTTCAGAGGATTCATGCCCTGCATGAATTTTCCTTGTTTAAATTCAAGATTGCGAACGAGCAAAGCGAGTTTCGCAATTACCTAAATTATATCACTATCATTTATTTAATTATGAACTAAATATAAAGCTTTTATAATGTTATGGATAAAACATCACATAATTCTAAAAAATCTGAAAAAAACTTTCCAAATTACTCTTCGTCATTCTCTGCAGCCATATCTGCATAAGAAATGATGCGATAGTTGAGTGTGGCTCTGGGTCCTGCCAGAACCTTAAGTCTGTCCTGAAGACGTCTGTGTACCAGCATGCACTCCTCAACGCCGGTTCCTGTAAGAAGCACAAGATACTGCGTTCTGGAATATCTGCAGAAAGCATCACCATGTCTCAAAGTCTCGTTAATAGCCACTCTGAGGGACTCCATACGTCTCTCGGCCTTTTCCTCCTGTCTGATCTCCTTGCCCTCATAATCGGCGATTGTGAGAAGAAGAAGGAAAACAGTAAGACCGTGTCTCTCCATATTCCTGCTGAGAATCTGATAAGAAGCTCTCATCTCAGGATACAGGCACTCGTAAGGGCCACCCTCTTCCTCAAGCACAAGACCGCTCTTAAGCCCATTCTCACTGGAATCCTGGCTAGTTGCATGATCTTCGGAGAAAGCGGCATCCTGAAGCTCCTGATAGCAGCGCTGCATGTTATCTGTAGGCGCTATTCCAAGCTCCTCAGCATAATATCTGATCATCTCCTCATAGAGAGAATATGCCCTCTTATAATCCTTCATAAGCCTGTAGGCATCGATCTCACCAACCTGCCACTCGCAGTCGGGATCGATTGCTGACGCATTATGAAAAATCTTAGCCATAGCTTCGTAGTTCCCGGTAGCTCTGTAATAGCCCGCAAGGAAATCTACGCACTCCTCATAGAGAGTCCTTAAATCCTCACTCTTTTTGGATATCCAGTAAAGCTCGTTAAGCTCGGGCAAAAAGTTACCCTTATAAATATCGAAGGCCTTCTGGTAGCTCTTCGCCTTATCCTCGTCCTTTTCGGAATTTCTGGCATTGTTTATAAAAGCTGTAAACTCAACGTTATCAGCTGTAGCCTCAACGCTTGGATCAGCCTTATAAAGACCGTCTGAGAATACAAACACATTACCGCCCGGAATTCCGGCCTTCTCAGCAACCTTCCTGAACTGATAAATCAGGTTGTTCATACTGTTGTTGAGGTTACTCTTCACATTAAGATCTTCCGAGTAGATATCATCCTGAAGATCTTCCTTCTTAACCCCTTCGCTTCCGGCAGAAAAAACTCTTGCCACAAGCTGAATATACTTAGATGCGCGGTTTCTGCCGAGAGTAATCTCCTTACCATTACACTCAATACCAAACACACCTAATGTTTTGATGTATAACTTTGTTTTTTTCATAACTTTTTTCGCTTCTCTCCATACCCATTAAAATATGTTCTATTGTATCATAAAATCACAAATTATTGCGAAAATATTACCACACAAAACTCAGAATATGATTGGTTATCACAAAACCTCACTTATTCTGTCTTCCATTCGCTTCATCTCCTGGAATTCTCCCATATCAAGGAAAGACATCTCGCTTATAGGATACATGCCCACTCTGCCGCCGCTTTTCATAAGGTCATCGGCCAGATCCGTCATGTGGTACATAACATCCGGAGGTATCATATTAAAGCATGCAGGATTCACGACATACATACCCGTATTGACAAAATAGGAAAGATGCGGCTTCTCCCTGATAGCCGTCACGAGACCTTCCTTCTCAGCATCCAGAACCCCATATGGAATAGGAAAGTTTTTAAGTGAAGAGACAATCGTTATTCCATTCTCGGATGCAATGTGGTGCCTTATTATACTGTCATAATCGGCATCGATAAGTATATCGCAGTTCGTCACAATCACAGGTCTTTCGAATTTTTCCTGAATAAGTCTGATGCTGCCGGCGGTGCCAAGCGGCTTATCCTCTTCCACATACACAATCTCATAAGGGACCTTCTGCTCTGCGAAATAGGACTTTATCATCTCCTTTTTATAATTCACCGTCAGATAGAACTTTCTCGCCCCATATTCGTGGAACCTGTTCATGATTCTCTCAAGAATAGGAATATCGCCCACAGGGATCAGCGGCTTGGGTAAAATCTTGGTGTATGGATAAAGCCTTGTGCCTTTACCACCCGCCATGATAATTATCGGTGTGTCGGAGAGCGCAAGATCTGCCGCCTCAATGTAATCAGCCTTACTCTTATCCCGGAAAATAATATTAACAATTTTATTTTCCTTATCAAGGATCGGAATAGACGTAATATGTGCGCTGTTCATCAGGAAGTTGCACTTGTCCGCCTCATTTTCATACAGAAATCTCGGCGTTTTAAACGCTGCCATCATGACATTGTCATTAACATCTCCCGACTTCAGTATCCATCTTCTGATATCGCCGTCAGAGATACTCGCCACAAGAACACCGTCATCTTCCACTATGTACAGAATACTTCTGGTATTAACATCAATTTTCTGCATAGCCTGAAGTATGGTTATATCCTTTGTTGAGATGAACTTTTCAAGAGTAATGCTGTTTTCTTCCGACATACGTACCCCCTCATGGCTGTTGTCAGTCCGTTTATAAACCTCTATTCATCAGCAATTCCGCATATAAAAAATCTTCTTCATTATCTATATCAACACTGGAACGTTTAGACATCACATAAGCATAGCTTCCGTCTCTGTAGAAAAAATTGTCCTCGGCAAACGCTCCTATAACCGCAATATAAATCGAGCCATTTAAGCGGTATGACTTCTTAGCCTTCTGCCTCTGATTAGCTCCGGCTCTCTCTATAAAGCCATCCATACTCAAATCCTCCGGCAGTGTCCCGCACCATGAAAGCGGATGCTCCGTCTCACACACTGAGACAACAAACTTAGCCTTTTTTTCCGTGAAAAGATCGTATGCTCCTCGTATATCCTCAGAAGTCCTAAGAGGAGATGTGGGTTGAAGGAGACAGAAAGTATCAAAGCTTTTGCCCATCTCCTTATACTTCTCAATCACTTCCGTAACCGCATCCCAGGAACTGGCCGAATCGGACGCCGTCCTCTCACTTCTTAAAAACGGAACCTCTGCGCCAAGCCCTCTTGCGATCTCTGCATACTTCTCGGAATCTGTCGATACCATAACAGCATCAAATACTCCCGAACCCAGAGCAGCATCAATCGTATAGCCCATAAGAGGCTTTCCGTTCATCGGCTTTATATTCTTATCCACAAGCCCCTTCGAGCCACTCCTCGCGGGGATTATAGCGAGATTCTTCATAGTGTATGCCTCATCCGCTTCATATTCATGTTTCAAACTCAACATCATAAAAGCTTTTCTTCAAATCCAGTCTGTCTTCCAAGATAAACTTCTCGATAATCTCTGCCATCATTTTCGATGTACCTTCTTTTTCGTATGGATTACCGGTATATTTTATCGACTCTCTGAAAGAAGCATCCAACGCCTTATCGATTGCCGCCACAATACTCTTTTGGTCCGTACCACAGTAAATAACCGACTCTGCCGCCACTCTTCCCTTCTGCCTGTCACCGATATTTATCGTAGGCACATGGAAAGACGGAACTTCAATTATTCCGCTTGATGAATTACCGATTACAAAAAGCGCACCTTTAACCGCACTTAAATATCTGCGCATTCCCAGCGAATCTACAAGATAGAAGTTATCATGCTCAGCAGCATATTTCGCAAGGATCTCGTTTACCTTCCTGCCTCCGGCATCTGCTCCCGCTTTTGTAAAAAGATAAGTGATATCCGGATACTGCTCAAGAGCTGCAAGTAACTCCTTTGTCTGCTGGTCCGCACTATCATCTTCAAGAGTCACCGGATGGAAAGTTCCGACAGCATATCTATCACCAAGTATTACTGCTCCCTTTTGCGACCTTTCAGCCACATTCAATCTGGCACTATTAATACTCTTCTCAAGCTCATCTCGCGGCATGATATCCACTTTGCATGCATTCTCAACACCAAGAGCGCCGACATTGAATACTCTCGAAGGATTCTCTCCCAGCTGAATAACTCTTTTTCTGTACGCCTCAGTTGATGTGAAATGCAACTGGCTCATCTTCGTAATACTGTGTCTCACCGCCTCATCCACAGCACCCTGCGTGGTTTCGCCGCCGTGAATATGAATAATCGGAATCCTCGCATTCATAGCAGCACTGCAAACAGACAGCATCTCATATCTGTCTCCTAGAACCACTATCGCATCAGATCTTTTTCTATCAAAATACTCTCCAAAGAGCGTTACCGACTGCCCCATTATCCTTGAAATATCTGCAGGACTGTCGCCTTTTACCCCACTAAAAATATCAATTTTTTCATCTATCTCAAAACCAAGTTCAGAGGAATCCTTCTCGATTTCCTTGACTGTCTCGCCGAATTCCTTAAGCAGATGTGCGCCGGTAGCCACAACCTTAGGGCACACCTTTCCATCATCAAGAAGCCTTTTTATCAAAGGACGAAGAAGACCGTATTCAGCTCTTGTGGAGGTAATGATTGTTATGGTTTTCATAGTTCGATTAGCTCATCCTCTTTAAAATCCCGCTTCGCCTTTTGCCCTATCACTTCATCCCACCTCATGGGTGAGATGCCGCTACCGGGCCTCTTGGTGGTAAGATTATCTTCTGAAAAAATATCACCGGCCTTTATTTCTTTTGCGGCAATTATGCTCTTTCTTGCCACTAATCTATTCTTAAGCTCCGCCTCGGTTGGCTGCTTATTTCCATCGCCAAGAGCCATCTCTATATTCCTGACAGAAAGGACCATCTGCCTTAGTTCATCAGGTTCAAGCGATGCCTTATGATCCGGACCTTCCATACTCCTGTCCAGTGTAAAGTGCTTCTCCAGAACCGTTGCGCCAAGTGCTGCTGCCGCTATCGGAACCTCTATTCCCTGTGTATGATCCGAATATCCGACATCACATCCAAACTTCTCCTTTAGCGCAAGCATCGCTTTCAGATTCACATCCTTCATCGGTGTTGGGTAATTTGTTGTACAGTGAAGTATGGTCAGTTTCCCTGTCCCGTTTTCCTCAAGCGCCTTCACTGCATCCGCAACCTCATCCATGGTGCACATTCCGGTCGAGAGAATCATATCCTTGTTAGTCTTAGCTATCTCTACAAGGTATGGATAATTGGTTATCTCTCCGGATGGAATCTTCCATATATCAAGGATCGGATCAAGAAACCTTATACTCTCTATATCGAATGGCGTAGACAGGAACTTTATTCCTACCTCCTTGCAGTAGTTCGCAAGTGTAATAAAGTCATCGAAAGGAAGAAGGAGTTTTGAAAGCATATCCTTCTGAGATTCTTCCTTACCGATATTATTCTTTTGATACTCGGCCATGGGCGCACTTTTGGACACCAGGCTTGATAGCTTCGCCGTTTGGAATTTAACTATATCCGCGCCGCATTCCTTAGCGGTATCCACAAGCTTTTTTGCCAGTTCCAAAGAACCGTTATGATTTACACCCGCCTCAGCAATGATTAATACTTTATCCGCCAATGCTTATCCCTCATAAGATATGATTACAGACTAGTTCCATCTTCTAAGTATTCTGGCCGGAGCTCCAACCGCCGTGCAGGATGCTCCGATATTTTTTATAACCACTGATCCTGCACCGATAATCGCATCATTTCCAACTTCCACACATTGCAGAATCGTTGCACCTGCTCCGATCAGTGAATTAGCACCAACTTTGCTCTCGCCGCACACCTTGGTTCCAACCGCCACATGCGCAAAATCACCGATTTTGCAATCATGTTCCACTATAGCCCCCGTGTTAATTATTGCGTTATCCCCAACGGAGGCTCCTGCGTTTATCACAGCAGTTTTCCCAACAAATATCCCGCTTCCAAGCTTTGCATCAGCAGCTACCACCGCGGAGGGATCAATTATATTTGGAAAAGAAAAGCCCATATCCTTCGCCATGAAAAACAATTTACTTCTAAGGCCGCTCGGTTTAACAAATCCCACAGTTATAAATGCATTCTTAACGCCTCCAGCCAAAAGTTCGGGCAGCTTATCGTCTCCGCCCACAACCTCACAGCCAAGAATCGTATCCCCGGGCTTTAGATTGACATCCGTTACATAAATTTTCTCGAACTTCCTGGACCTGAGCGCCGCATCGATCACCGACTTGCAATGCCCGCCGCCACCGATCATAACTATGCTTTCCATGTGGATTCCTCCGAGAGACTGGTGCTAACAAATCAATATATTCCTAAGATATATTATACTCGATATTTCGTATAACGTGAACATCCGACCTTTCTTAATCAGCGTCACATTTCAGATAAATATTCCTCAACATTCCTATATTCTCTGCCATCTGAAAGTACCTCTGTCTCTCCGGAATATAGAACACATCTCTTTTTAATCATTCCATATATCGTCCTAACGTGATCCAGTTTCTTCTCATCCATAAGAGGCTTCCACTGATTATCTGCACGTTCACTGCTATGTTTTATTTCATACAATTCACAGCTGTCGGTTTCCTGATCATAAATGACCATATCAATCTCGCCGACATCAAATTGGAGCTTAAAAACCCGCTTATTCTTCCCCAGAGCCTTCTGTGTCTCTAAGAGGACAATATCCTCAAGCATTATCCCCCGTACATCTTCAAGGATTTTACTTGAAATAAGCAGTTTTTCGCGTTCACTAAGCGCTTTGAATTCCTCATTTCTCATAATTAAATACACAAGAGCCTGTGCCTGGCAGTACCTCATTCCAGGCTGAGTAAAAATTGTACGCCAAAGGTCACCTGTACCAGCAGCATTGGATTCAATTTTTATATATTCGATTAAATCCAAAGCTTTCAAATACTCTTTGATCTCAGTTAATACCGCTTCAGAAATGATCTCTGAGAGTTCCTCATTTTCCTTTATATCAAGAATCCCTTTCAACTTCTTTATGACATCAGATGTATCTATCTCATTAAGCGCATCCGTTCTTTTCTCAGGTTCTCTTGCACTTCTAAGCATCTGTGCAGATGACCTAAGGTCCCTTGAAACAAACTCCTTCAGAATGACTTCCTTGGTAAAATCATGATTCATATCCTGAATAATACGATTGATGACATTAGTGAGTTCATGGGCATCATATAACCTTTTCAGATTCCTGAAATGAGTCCCCTCTTCATAACATGCCAGCGAATGCTGGATATTTTTACATATCGCCGTATCAATATAACGTCTGGTGCTCTCATCATCTCTGAAAGATGCCTCCTCAAAATCCTCATCATCTCCAAACCTAAGTTCACCCGCTTTTAATGTTCCGCCATATCGAATATAGTCATCTATACTAGTTATCCCTAATAGCCTGGCATGCTCTCTGTATGGAATATATGTTGTGTGTACCATAACAGCACGATCGTATAACTCTTCATTGGAAGCAAAATAAAATCCCAAAGAATCCGTTCCGGACAATATAATCTTTAGTCCCTGCGCAGCATAGACATCCGAAAAGAGCGACGCAGAATCAATGAAGTCACTTATCAGAGTAACTTCATCAATAAACAAATATTTAAATCCGCCCTTTACTGCCAGCTTCATAGCTTTATTCATTTCAACCATCGTATCTGCTGTCGTCGCCTTAATATATAACGACTTAGTGAAATCAGCATCCTTCATGCCTAGAATGAGCTGCCTTAAAAGAGTCGTCTTACCTGTACGACGAAGGCCATAAATCAGGCAGACTTTATCAGACTGCTTTCCATAGATATACTTTTCCAATATCCCATAGCAGTCTCTTTTCTTAAGCCCTTTAGCAGCATCTGCCATATTTCTTAGCGAGCTTCCATACATGGCATTCACTTCAAAATCAAAGTCATTAGAAAATTCAGTCTTTCCATAGGCCACACCAGCTTCCATCAGATAGCGTCCCTCATGCCTTTTTTCAGTTTTCCCAAGACTCCTAAGATTCTTTTGAAGTTCTTTCCTAAGTTCTACCTGCTTCCGAAGAATTGCAGCGTCCTCTTCGCTCACGCTGTCATAATGCATCTTTCCATTATCATCCTTCCATTGATGATAATTATATATTTTTTCGTTGATCTTCTTCTGCGTAACATAGCCTCTTGGAAGTTCACTAATCTTCTTATTTAGTTCAAAACTGTCATTATAACTACTCATAATCATTAACCTCTAAAATAATTTTAACCCCAATTAACCCTAGTGTCTATGGGTTAATCGGGGTTAAAGCCAATGTAATACACCATGTTTTCATGCGCATTACATCGAGTTTTTTATTTTACTCTCGACAAATAATATACTATAATAATACTGAATGCAGCATATTATTTTACGCGCGTCAAATATAATAGTTTAAGAGGTACTATATGCCCACAATAATTAAAGAAAAACAAAACCTAACCTACCTGAAATGGTCTCATATAAGGCACTCCGGCGGTACTGCAGGCACTTTTCTAAAATCCTCTTCCACCCTCGGAAAAAAGAAGGAATATTATAAACTCTCACTATTTGATTCGGAGAAAGGCATAATCGGACACGAGTGCATTAACGAAATTATCGCTGACAGACTACTGACAATTCTTGGCATAGAGCACCTTAGCTACACCCTTATAAACGCGGACATAGCTATCGACGGCAGAATTTATAGCACCTATCTATGTGCTTCCGAAGACTTCAAGAAACGAGGCGAAAGCAAAATTGCACTGGACGATTATTATAGAACAGGCGCCAATCCCGGAGAATCCAAATACGATTTTTGCGTAAGGCAGGGCTTTAAAGAATACATAGACAGAATGATAGCCTTCGACTATATAATCCTCAATAGGGATCGCCACGGAGCCAACATTGAAGTTCTGAGAAACTCGAGACAGCACACGCTGAGAATAGCCCCCTTATTCGATCACGGATCATCTCTTTTATGCTCATGCCTTACACCAGAAACTGCTTCTGCCTTTGATGTTATGGCGGATAAACCATGTAACAATTACATCGGCACACGTTCATGTTTGGAGAATCTGGAAATTATAAAAGGGCAGAAGAATCTCTTTCCAAATCAACTCAAAGAGACCGATAAGTGTTTTCTGCTGGATGGATTGGATGACATACTACCCGCTATTTTCATAAACAAAATCTGGGATATGATCTATGAGAGGTACTTATTTTATGAAAATCTATGAGATTTTTGATAAGGAAAATGACATATCGATAGGCATTCTTTTATATTATGAAAAAGAAAAATCCTTCATAATAGAACTACAAGAATACCTTGACGAGTGGAGTGCCCCGCTCCTGCTGACAAACTATGTTAAAAGGGGAATATTGACCATCCCCCGCGACGTAAGCTTATTATGGGTCAAAGAGCGCATTATCCCGAACAGTCGTCAGAACATAGGCGACATCCTAACCACGCACGGCCTCAGGGAATATGATGAAATAAAATTCCTTGAACTATCTCATGGCCGATGCTCTCAAGACAGTCTGTATATAAAAAGGATTGAGAAATTGCCTGAATATGTATTAGAAAGGCAGAAAAAGAATCTTACTAACTGCACGATTCTGGACGGTACCTTTTTGCTTTGTTTTTTTGCAGATGATACCATTAGAAAAATTGATCTGCGAACCCTCAGTTATCTTCCTGATGTTGATGCCGTTATTAGAAACAGAACTCTTTTTTCCTCCTGTCAAATCGGCACAGGTGGATATTTCATTACGTTCAACGATTCTATAGACATTCCTGCATCTGAACTGTATGAAGCAGGCACTTTTATACCACTAAGACCGCATGACTTTTTCCTGTTTGCCAAAAATAATCTCGCAGACACCACCGAATGCTGCGAGATATTGGAATGCTCCAGACAGAATCTGTCCTATATGGTAAAACGCGGACAGCTTACACCCGTGAAGGAGAACGTGAAGGGGAATCTTTTTTCAAAAGGAGATGTCGTGAGGAATATGTGGTAAAAAATGATAAAGCATTAAAAAATTGTGATAACTATCCCATCCATTCCCTGATCTGGTCATCCGTAAACTCGCGCATATCCTCGCCCGAATTCCAAGCCTTGTACCAGCTGACAGTCCTGTCTATCGCCTCAGAAATGTGCCACTTTGGTTTCCAGTCAAAAGTCCTCTTTAATTTTGAAGAATCAAGCTGCAGAAAGCCTGCCTCGTGAGGCGCATCCGTCTCTGATAAATCCTTCCAGGACGCACCTTCTCCCCAGCACTTCACAAATCTGTCTGCAAGTTCCCCCGTAGTCACGCAGGACTCCGGATCAGGTCCAACATTATATGAACCGGACAGCTCATGATTCTCAGTCTGCCTCATAGCTATGAGCAGATATGCAAAAACCGGCTCAAGTACATGCTGATACGGCCTTACAGAAACCGGATTCCTTACAGCGATACTCTCGCCCTTTATTGTCGCTCTCACACAATCCGGAATTATCCTATCCGCAGCAAAATCCCCGCCGCCTATGACATTTCCTGCGCGGGCAGTGGATATCTGTATATTCTTATTATCTTTGAAAAATGATTTCTCGTAGGAATGAGTCACTAATTCCGAGCAACTCTTAGAATTCGAGTAAGGATCGTAGCCGTCCAGCTTTTCATCCTCACAAAAAGCATGATCCGGTCGTTCCGAATTCTCATATACCTTGTCAGTGGTGACATTTAAGAAACTCACCTTTTCAGAAAACAACCTCACGCACTCCAGAATATTCACCGTTCCCATCACATTGGTCGAATAGGTATTAACGGGATCTTTATATGATTCGCGCACAATAGGCTGCGCCGCCATATGAATGACAACCTCAGGAGTAACGCTCTCATAATATTTCTTCAGCTTATCAAGATTGCGAATGTCCCCAATCTCACTTTTTACATCCTGATAAGTACCCAGAATCTCATAAAGCTTCGAATCACCAGAAGGTTCGAGGGCATAGCCGTACACATCCGCTCCGAGATGGCAAAGCACAGCGCACATCCAGCTTCCCTTAAAACCTGTATGGCCGGTAACGAGCACACGTTTCCCGGAATAGAACTCCTTTATAGCTTTAAGATTTTCAGCATTCATAGGCACGTCCTAACATCTTCAACTCATAAAACAGCCTGAAGTATCACCTTCGCCATATAAGTCAGCTTCTCATCCGTCATTCCTGGATATAGCCCAACCCAGAAACTATCCTGCATAATTCTGTCTGTATTTGTAAGAGAACCGGCAACTCTATAGCCATCCCCAGTTGTTCTCATTTCATCAAAACACGGATGTTTAGTGAGATTTCCCGCAAAGAGCATCCTCGTCTGAACGCCGCGCTCCTCAACAAATTGCACAACCTTATTCCTGTCCACGCCCTCTTTGCAGGTCATAAGATAGCCGAACCAGCTGGGATCTGAATTCTTTGTAGCAATCGGAAGAATCAGCTTTTCCTCAGCTCCGCCCTCGACAAGAAGCTTAGTCAGATACTCGAAATTATGCTTCCTCTTCTCCACAAATCCCGGGAACTTTTCAAGCTGCGCACAGCCGATGGCCGCCTGAAGATCCGTGGCCTTTAAGTTATATCCGAAATGCGAATAGACATACTTGTGGTCGTAACCCTTCGGAAGCTCCCCGTATTGCCCGTCAAACCTGTGTCCGCACATATTATCCTTGCCGGAAGGACATACACAATCGCGGCCCCAATCTCTCATGGATCTCACGATTTTATGAAGGAGCGGATTGTCAGTATAGACTGCTCCGCCCTCGCCCATTGTCATATGATGAGGCGGATAAAAACTCGAGGTTCCAAGGTCTCCGATTGTGCCTGTAAAACGCATCCTGCCTTCAATGGAATACCTGCTGCCCAGCGCATCGCAGTTATCCTCCACAAGCCACAGATTATTCTTTTCGCAAAAGCTCTTAACCGCGCTAAGATCAAACGGATTGCCCAAGGTATGCGCAATCATTACGGCCTTCGTCTTTTCAGACAAAGCCTCATCAAGCCTTGAAACATCGATATTATATTCAGGAATATTTACATCCACAAAAACAGGAACAGCGCCATATTGAATTATAGGCGCTACAGTTGTGGGGAACCCCGCCGCAACAGTAATGACTTCATTCCCCCTGCGCACCCTTCGTTCTCCCAGAAGCGGAGACGTCAGCGCCATAAAGGCTGCAAGATTTGCGGAAGATCCGGAATTCACAAGAGAACAGAACTTCACGCCAAG
Organism: Butyrivibrio sp. ob235; assembly: GCF_900109475.1. NCBI lineage: Bacteria > Bacillati > Bacillota > Clostridia > Lachnospirales > Lachnospiraceae > Butyrivibrio > Butyrivibrio sp. ob235. The sequence continues at coordinate 43,778 of NZ_FOBE01000030.1, read as the reverse complement.
GTACTCAGAGAGCTTCTTCTCAAACTCGTCCGTATATCTTCCGGAAGTAAGCCAGAATTCCAATGCAGAATCCACAAGGTTAACCATCTCATTTTCATCATAAACCCTGGATGCATACGGAATCCTGTCTCCCTCATGAAATTCATCGGATTTAGTATGATATTTTTTTGCATATTCAGATACCATATCAAGTATCTGCTTTTTCATCATTCCCTGATCAGACATCATCTCTCCCACCGGAACTTAAATCGCCATGAGTATCTTCCCACTTCATCCAGGGCGCTTCACCTCTTGCAACCATGCCTTCGAGAACATCGTGCTCCCGTTTTGTGTCCATGCATTGCCAGAAACCCTTGTGGTTATAGGACATCAGCTCGCCTATTCCGGCAAGTTTTTCAAGTACATCCTTTTCAAATACAGTATTGTCACCATCGATGAATCTGAAAACTTCGGGCTGAAGCACCATATAACCAGCATTAATTGGCTTGGCATCATCTACTCTCTTCTCTCTAAACGCGCGTACAGAATTGTTCTCCGCTATATCAAGAATCCCCTTTTCCTGATCCAACATTACAGAAGTAAGCGTAGCTATCTTGCCATGTCCTTTATGAAACTCCATCAGGTTCTCAATATTTACATCGCAAACGCCATCACCATAGGTCATCATGAACGGCTCATCACCAATATATTTCTGAATTCTCTTAAGTCGTCCACCCGTCATCGTGTTAAGGCCGGTATCAACTACCGTTACCCTCCAGGGCTCTGTATGTATGTCATGGAAGTCAATGCTGTAGGTCTCTGCCAGATCAAATGTAACATCTGAAGTATAAAGAAAATAATCCCCAAACCACTTCTTGATGATATGCTGCTTATAGCCGGCACAGATCACAAACTCGTTGTATCCATAATAAGAGTAAAACTTCATAATGTGCCATATGATCGGCATACCCCCAACCTCGATCATCGGTTTTGGCTTATAGCTGGATTCCTCGGAAAACCTTGTTCCATGTCCACCGGCAAGTAATACTACCTTCATTTCATTGCCCTCATCAACAAATTAGAAAACAAGCTAATATATATTCTATTATAATCGAAATATCGATAGAAAATAATAAAAAAACAATAAAGAAATAAGCATAAAAGTAGCACCCTCCTTGCGGAGAGTGCCACTGTAAATCCTTTTGTATGATTATCCGGCTTCGTATTAGCCCTGAAGGAGTGACATAACACCCTGTGTACTCTGGTTTGCCTGTGCCAGCATGGACTGTCCTGCCTGTGCGAGGATGTTGTTCTTGCTGTAGGTAACCATCTCGTCTGCCATATTTGTATCGCGAAGTCTGGATTCTGCTGCTGTTGTATTCTCTACTACGTTATCCAGGTTCTTGATTGTATGCTCTAATCTATTCTGGATAGCACCAAGTTCTGATCTCTGTTCTGATACAATCTTGAGTGCGTCTTCAATAGCGTCGATTGCGTATGTTGCTGCTATGCCAAGACTGTCTGTTACTGTAAGATTCTGAATACCGAGATTAGCGGCGTTCATAACCTGTACATCCATCAGGATTTTGTTTGTCATATCTGCATCAGATCCTACATGTAGCTGAAGACCAAGATCCTTCGCAACTCTTGCAGTTCCCTTTGTAATACTGAAGGTATACTGTTTTTCATCATTTGAAGCTCCAGCTACCTGTGCTCCCTGAGGGTTCCTACACGCTGCACTAACCATATTAACTTTATTACTATCAACTCCTATCAGATTTGCCTGCTTAAGAGCCTCATTTATTTTCTGTATAGCTACAGATACCGTTATATTCTTATCAAGATTTGCATCTACTGCAACTCTGGTACTACCGCTGGTAGGAGTTCTAACCTGGGCTCCGTCGACTACCATAGCCTGTATCTGTTCAAGAGAATATTCCTGATCACCAACCTTAAATACCTTAGTTGTTCCATCATATGTGCTTGTCGCTTTTTTATATGTTGTTCCATTTATAGTTACAGATGAACCAGTATTAAGTGCAGTAGAAATCGCGCCTTGTATCTTACCGATTGTATCTGAACTCTTGTCATACATGTGGTAATTTTTGCCTGCAATCTTAATGTCATCGCTTGACTTAAGGTATGTAGTGAATGTTCCATATGTGCCAAGGTCAGCAACTGTACCATTAAGACCTGCGTCATGAGTATTCATGTACTTGTTATAGTTTCCGGTGCCTCCCTTAAGCAGGTAGGTCTCGTTAAACTTTGTTGTCTCTGCAACTCTGTCGATTTCTGTAGTAAGCTGAGTAATCTCATTTTGAATCGCATCACGATCAACTTTACTGTTTGTTCCGTTAGCTGCCTGTACTGCAAGCTCGTTCATTCTCTGAAGCATATCGTGTACTTCTGTGAGTGCACCTTCTGCTGTCTGTACTGCGCTTACACCATCATCAGCGTTTGTTGATGCTCTGTCCAAGCCTCTCATCTGCTTACGCATTTTCTCACTTATGGAGAGTCCTGCTGCATCGTCTGCTGCTCTATTGATCTTATAACCTGAGGAAAGTTTTTCAGAAGATTTAGCCTGCTGGCCTGTTGTAATGCCAAGCATTCTGTTAGAATTCATCGCCGTCAAATTATGCTGGATAACCATATTATACCTCCATGTGGGTGCAGTCTCTCCCTCTGATCCGTAGAGTCCGAGCCTGCTGCTTGATACTTTAATTCAAAATAATAGTTACTTATTAAGTTGAGTGCGCTCCCACATCGATCATCCTTGACGATGTTTGTATTTGTTTTTACACTCTATATATCGTTCCGATTTTCATTTACTTAACCCCTTTTTTGAATTTTTTTGCTTTTTTATTTCATTCTGTACCAAAATAACATACAAAAAAAGCGAAGAAACGCTGATTTTAAGCGCATCTTCGCTTTTGAATTATTTTTCTAAAAATATGCACTTTTTATATAAAATCATTAAAAATCATCATAGAATCTCAGAATAAATATTATCAAGCTCATCCTCATCAATGAACGGATACGGATTTTCCAAGGCCGCTGATACCCTCTTTCCGTTTTCATCAAGACTGGATATACATTTAGGAATCTCATCGAACAAAATAGATCCGATAAACTCGCATATAACAGGCCCATCCTCATTCATGACACTATCCAAAACTGTTTCTATTTCTGAATTACTGCGTATTAGATAGTAATGAATCCCATACGCGTCCGCAATCCTTGATAAATCAGGCATGGATACACCGCTTTCCTCGTCGCAACCTACGTGGAATCCGTCGAAGTTTCTGTCCTGCATGGTTGAGATTGCCGCATATCCTTCATTATGGAAGATAAACATCTTCGCATTTATTTTGTGATGAACTATGGTCTGGAATTCCTGGAGATTTAGTTGCAAGCTTCCATCTCCTTCTACCATTATTACCCTGTTACAATTCGATGCAAAGTATGCACCAACAGCAGACGGCAACGCAAATCCCATTGATCCAAAACCCATTGACGAAATTGTTCGCTGATTCTTCTTATGATTAAAAGCCATATGACCTGCGGTATTACACCTGCTCGTCGATGAAACAACGATGGTATCCTTCTCAGTACACCTATCAGATAAAGAAAGTGTCAGCTTGTATAGATCTACCCCACTATTTTCCTTCGGCTGTTTCTCATTCTGAAGAGGAAATCTTTCCTTTATATTACTACAAAAAGAAATCCACCTCTTGTAATCAGGAATATCCAAATCTGAAATATGCTTCTCCAATGCCTTCAAAAACTGCTCTGTACTTGAAACCAGCATATTCTTATCCGGCATATCAAGCTTTCTCATCTCATTTTCATCAATATCAATGATGTACTTCTTGGCCCTAAAAGCAAAATGTTTCTCACTGAAGGCTGTGATCATATTATCCAGCCTTGTCCCAAGAATAATCACTAAATCTGCACCCTGCGTAATTATATTCGAATACCTTCTGGCCTGAAGTCCGGGGCTTCCAAAAAATAATGGATCAGAATTACCCATCACATCAAGAGCTCTCCAGGTTGTAACCACCGGAATTCTCAATTTTTCATTGATTTTCAGGAAAAGCTCTCTTGATTCTTTTGAAGTGCACCCATGCCCAAGTATAAAAAGGGGCCTTTTTGCCTCTTTAAGATCCTGCATTACTTCTTTTACAAAGTCATCTACCTCTGTGTCGCTTACCATACTGCTCTCTGTTTGCGGTAATTCAAACCCTCGTATACACTCCGGTTCAATATCAGCATTCTGAATATCAAGAGGAATATCGAGCCATACCGGACCCTTCCTTCCGGAAGTAGCCAGATATAGAGCTTTTTCAATCTCATACCTTATATCATTCTTATCCATGACAGTAACAGCATACTTTGTTACAGGCTTAGCCATGGATACAATATCATTTTCCTGAGCACCAAATTGACGAACGCCTCGAAGAGATGCAAAATCAGCGGTTTTAACCTGTCCTGACAAAAAGAGCACCGGCGTAGAATCAACAAAAGCCGCCCCTGCAGCAGTAAGCGCGTTAGTTCCTCCTGGACCTGTAGTAACAAGGCACACCCCAAGACTATCATCATACATCCCATAGCCCACAGCAGCTATAGCCGCAGCCTGCTCATGATGACAACACACATGCTTAATCTTGCTTCTTCCAAGAGCATCCACCAGGTACATGATGCCACCACCACTAAGCATGAAGATGTGCTTCACTTCTCTCTTTTCAAGTTCCTGCATTACATAATCTGCAACTCGCATTGCTCATCCCCCATTATAAAAAAATACTAATCACTATTTTTCGCGCTTTATAACAGAACTTAATTCCGTAAGCTTGACTTTTATCTTTATATTATTGTCATCAGCAAATTTCTTAATCCACTTATTATCTTCCTTTCTATAAGGATCCATCCAAAATCTTCTGATGAACTTCTTAATTTGAGATCCAAATGACCAATTCATTTCCGAACAACTATCTATATCATCAAAATCATCTATAGTTTGCTCCGCAGTAGCCTCACCTGATAAGTATCTCAAAATTAAAACATCTGCATCAGAGCATCTATATCTTCATCTTATTGAAATCTTTCTGTTATTCTGTCTTCAACATCATCAATATTCAACCTATAATAGGACAGTGTTTTCTCCAATGTACTTTTAGGAATCGCATTATGATTGTAGTTGTATATGGCATAATCTATAAATTCATGCGGCATTACGATTTCATTAGTGGCTACATTGAGCTTATAATTTCCTCCGACACTCTTTAACAGATTTCCAACTCTCATTTCATTTCGTGTATTATCCAGACATATCTTTTGATCAATGTCGATTATTCCCAAACTCTCTAACCGATTGAGCGTCATTTCAAAGCTTACATTAAACTCCGACATTATTCTGGCAATATCCATAGCTGTCAACTCTTGACCATTCATATTTGTTTCAAGATCAATGTATTTTTTTATTTTATCCTCCGGCATTAAAAGACACGCTGCAAAATAATTCGCTTCCTGTTCTCTGTCATCTTCACTACTACTAAAAATAGTTGAACTATCATCTACAAATTTTTTATCTGAATTGAAATGAAGTACAACATGCCCTATCTCATGTGCCAAGGTAAAGATTTCCCTGGATAATCTGCTACTACTATTTGTAAATATAACAACATCATCCTCCTTACTCATAGCAAATCCCAGACTGGAATTCTCTCCTATCGGATATCTTATCAATTTGTAACCAAACTCATCACATTCCTTGAACAAATCAATGATGCCATACCTACTAATCCTGCATCTTTCTCTCACAGCATCAGCATGTATTCTTATATTTTTTTTACATGTATCATTCATCACACTCTATCTCCATCTTTAATCTGCAGCCTCTTATACATATGCTTATTTGCATAGAATAAATCCAGCATCTCAAATATGGATTCAGCTTTAGAATTATTATCTCCTGTTCTATATGAAACCGGCTCTTCTTCATCTAAGACCTTTGTAATATCAATCACTGATATTTCCAAAAGTTCTGCTATCTTTGCAAGTATATCCAATGTAATACCACTATCACCGCTCTCTATTCTGGCATACTTTTGCCTGCTCATAGAAAGCACAGAAGCCATATACTCTTGAGTATATTTCTTAGCACTTCGTAGTTCTTTTATTCGCAATCCTAGCTTTTTATACATAACACAACCTCCATTGGTGATTACATTCTAACATTGCAAATTAACATGTCAATACAAAATGTTAGGATTTTATAACATTTTAATATTTAATGTTACAAAAACCTAACATTTGATAATTCAACATTTTTATTTTATATAAGTCTAATAGTTACGCACTAGAAAATTATCATTTATAGAAATCTTTATTCTCTACATTTCCAACGTATTCTTCCTGCGACTCAAGGCACCAGTCCCTGATAGCAGTAATGCCATCCTCAAAAGAATACTCTTCAGTAAAACCTGTTGCCGTTTCAAGTTTTGAAATATCTGCCCTCATTTCAGGCATTACTCCTGAAGCACTAACTCGTTCTCCAAGCACAACCTCCACATTCGGATTCACTACCTCATGCATTATCTTTATATATTCCTTTAATGGTTGCTGTGTCTTACTGGCAACATTGTAAACTTCTCCGTCTTCAGCGCTATCAGCCAGAAGATACAATGCCTTTGCTGCATCAAAAGAATAGAGATAATTCCAAATCTGCTCTCCGCTGGTATACTGTGGTCTCTCTCCCTTTAGTAGTTTTAAAATGCCTGTGTTTATCAAACTATTCGTTCCATCATATGGACCATATATACTAAACAACCTTGCACAAATATGCTTTATTCCATATCCTTTGCACATTATCCTGGTCATGTTTTCCGCACAAAGCTTGGCATTACCGTATCCATTTTTAGGAGTAGGCTGCATATCCTCACTGATATCGCAGTTTGAAATCCCATACTCAGCCTGAGATCCTGTCATAATAAAAACCGGACATTCTATTTCATGGCAGAGCCTCGCTGCATCAACTGTGTAAACAATATTTCTGGACTGCAGCTCCATATTGTCCCTGCTGCCCTGCTTATCAGCAATAGTGGATCCTTCCCATGCGATATGAAACATAGCATCAATCTTTCCAAACTGCTTAATCTCATCCGCGAGAGCCCCTATTTCCATAAGGTTCTTATGTACTATATGGAGGTTATCAGCTACCGGTAGATACTTTTCACGGAAGGATCCCGGTCTGACTATAGCTATTACTTCCAGTCCTCTATTCAAAAGATATCTTACAACGGCAGTCCCCGTCACACCGGTTCCACCTGTTACCAGCACTCTCTTCATAAAGGCTTCCTCTCAACGTTTTTAAAACCTTCTGCCACTTTTGCAATGGTGATTGCCTCAACTCCCGGATACTCTCTTTCTATAATTCTCATAATCTCATCAGAATATCCCCCAGCCATAACAATAACAACATCGATTTCTCCCTTTTTCAACACATCGGAAGAAACCACCGGTAAATGAGTTGCAGGTGTATACTTTCCTTGCTTAAACGGAGCTGAGTCAATCACGCACTCCAAATATTCCGACATTCCAAGCAGTGAAAAATTCGCGAGAGCCTGATGACCTGCCCCCCATGCTGCAACCTTTTTTCCTTCAGCTCTCCAGCTTTTAAGAAGGCCACTGATCTTGTCATTCATCTCATTTTCTTTGGAAATAAGCGCCAAAACATCTATATCAGAACGCTTCCTGACCTTTGCTGACAATATATACCCATACCATATACTCTCACAGGTAAGCACCTCAAAACCATTAAGCCTCAATATGTTTTCCAAAGTATCCTTTGTAAAATATGAAACATGATCCTGTATGAATTCCGAGTACAAGGACTCTTCCAAAATCATATCAAAATTAGGAACTTCAACGATGCCGACAGCACCATCTCTTAGATTATTTGCTATTCCACGGATAAAACCACCCGGCTCCGGAATATGCTCAAGGAAATTCATAATGTAAAAGCCATCGTATGGAGCCCCCTTAATCCGATAGTCTTCATTTTCAATAAAACCCTTTATTACATTATGTCCTGCTTTTTTTGCTTCAAGAATATTTTCATCTGAATGTTCAAGTCCAAAGGCGATACACCCTGCAGTCTCCATAGCAGTCATGTACTCACCCTTTCCACATCCTATCTCAATCACTTTCTTACTTTCAAGGTTATTCTCCGCCATCCATTCAGAATACTGTTTTCGCCTAAATTCCATCATTTCATCCGAAAAGCCAGATGCCCTGATGACATCACGAAAATATGGCACAGGCTCACCTATTGCCTGTACCAGTCCACAATATGGGCATTGTTTCAAAACAATATCCAGACCTTTTTCATTCTCCAGCTCTTCTTCTGTAGGAAAAAACTGTGCACTCTTTGGCATATTTCTATATAACAGCAGATTCTTTTCAGGTAGTTCTTTTCCACAACAACGGCATCTATCCAAGTTTTCCCCCTACTATATTATTGCATTATCTTATTAAGCCTTAACTGACTTCATTTTCTCTATCAATTCATTGATTCGTCTGTTACTCAACAAGTGCTCCAATATCAATTATTCTCTCAACCATCGGATATTGATATTTTATTTGAAGCTCTATTTCTGCATAGTGCGTGGGAATACATACAACAACAGTAGTAATGTTCTCCTTTTCTATGATTTTTGGCGATTCAATTTGTTTTCCAGAAACAATAAGCTTTTGCTTCATATATGAAGAATCAACAAAAACAGCTGAATCTGATTCCAAATTTTTAATTACACCAATAAGATTGTATGTTTGATAATTAACTCCCCAAAATGCAATCTTGCCATATTTCTCATATAATCCAGCAACGTTCTGATTCATTTTCTCATACAAGGAAACCGGCACAAGAAAACTATGCTTTTTTCCACAATGAGGACAAGACAAAGGTGCATGCATAAATAGCTTTATTTTTTCATAACGGTTAGGTTTTCCACATCTACTACACTTTGCTGTAAAATCCACCCTTGAATATAACTTATCTAAAACCACATCCTTTGCGTCGCTAAATGAATCCGTATTCTCAACAGGCCATCTCATTACTTTTTCAGTAATATCCGCAAATTGAGAATCACTCATCTGTGTGACATTAATCTGCGGACACCCGTCTTTCAAATACTGTACCGGATCTGTAATAATCCCTCTCCTTATAGCACTAGAATATAGCTTAGAACCAGGGAATACAGTTATAGTTCCTAATGTAACCCTGTACTGAATATGATTTTTCCACCAATTAAGTGTATTCATTGCCGTTTCATAGGTTTCTGATTCTTCACCAAAAATAAAAGATCCCTCGGAAGAAATCTGGGCCTTATAAACAGCACTAAGCGTCGCTTCAATTTGCTCTACAGTTATGTGCTTTCCCATACTTTTAAGTACGGTATTGTCTGCGCTCTCCAAACCAAGAGCAAAATTGTCGCATCCTGCATCCTTCATTATTTCTATAAGCTTGGGGTCAACGCTATCTACTCGCAGTTGTGCCCACCAATGAATGTTATATTTCTTAATTCTTTTGCAAAATTCAATGACTCTATCATTATTAAATGTAAACAACTCATCTTCTATAAACAGGTATTCAATTCCATATTTTTTATAATTATAATCAAACTCCTCAAAAAAGCCGTCTAAGCTACGCTGTCTATACTTTCTGCCAACCGTATGAAAGCAAAACGAACAAGAAAATGGACAAGATCTGCTAGCTAGCATAGCGATTGAGCGCACTGAATTAACTCCGGCAACTGCAGCATTACTTTCAAGGGTCTTTTCAAATTCAAACCCATCATAGTCTGGCCACGGTATGTCATCAATATCGTCTATTTCTGGTCTTGGAGGTGTAATAATAAATTCATCGTTCTCTTTAAAAACAATACCAGGAATAGTTGACAATGGAATATTGTCTCGAACTGCTTTTGCAACCTCTACGTCTGTAATCTCTCCTTCACCAATTACCCCCACATCAACATTTTCCAATGCCTTCATAGCAGAAATTGGATCAGCAGTAATTATTCCTCCTCCGCATAATATAAACATATCCTTCTTGATACTTCTTGCTGCATCTACTACAACCTTGATTGGGTAATATTGACCTGATGTCCCACCCACGAACACAGCATCGATCCCATTTTTTTCTACTTGTTCTTGTATTACTTCCTCTACACTTGCTTCGATATGATTAAGATTAGCACATATACAGTTCAACCCCGCTTGCTTAATAGCAGCGCTTACGTAGGGTATCCCCAGCGGAAAGTTATACCCCTCACCTATTCGATTAACAAGTCTTGGCATAACAAGAAGAATATTCATTCAAGTCACTCATCCCTTCCAATACGGCTTTGTTGTAATGTCCTCATCTCCAAACACTTCATCGCTTGGAACCGGTACCGGTTTGCCATATATCTTTCCTGCTACATACTTCTTAACCCACGGAATATCCTGCGCAAGGAAACACTCATCATAGTGTTCACCAAAGTACTTGATTTCCATGCCTCGCTGAATGATTTCTTTAAACGGCGTCTCAAGTATATTTCCTATCGAGCAATGAAAATAAGGACATGGCTGCACATCACCATACTGCGTCACTGATACAAAGCCTTTAACACCTATACATCCCATATCAAGCCCATATCCGGGAGTAAGATGTGTACAGAGCTTATACTTTTTCTCCAGTTCTCTTTCGAATTCAAGATCCTTCTGATCTATCATGCTCTCAAAGTGACCTTCATAAGCTCCAATGGGTTTAGCAAATGTAATAAATACAGTAAGTCCCATGTCATTATAGAATTTTACAAATTCCTGGAATTCCTCAGAATGAAGTCTCTGTTTTGTGACCACAGTCTGAATATAAAGAGGCAGACCTATCCTCTGACATTCTTTTATCCCGTCCATTGCATGCTGCCATGCTCCGGGTTTCCTACGAAACTCGTCATGCTCTTCCGGATTCAAACTATCGATAGAAAGCTGAATCCTGTCGATACCGATCTTCTTCATATGCTCTGCTTTCTCAGCAAGCAAGTATCCATTAGAATCACTATTTATAAAGAATCTGTCAGGTCCAATAGCCTCCACTAGCTCATCTAGGTCAGGAAATGTTGTCGGCTCTCCTCCGCTTATTACAAATCTTGCAAGCCCCATTTCGTCTGCCTGATCCGCAAGTCTGCGCACATCATCCGGTGTAATACTTCTCTTTCCTGCCGCATTTTTCTGGTATGCCTCTATTGAGCAATGCTCGCAGAGCATATTGCACATATACCTGTACTGCAACTGTATAATAGCAATGCTCTCACCCCGGTTATATTTCTCGACAAATTGTGATACTTTCTCGTAAACTCTCGGCTTTGTCTTTTTTAGATATTCTCTGCCCCGTATTTCCTTTTCTGATAATTCTCTTGCCATATTCCCCTCACAATCCTGCGGTTTGCTAAAAACCGCATAAACAAGACTATCATTCGGTCATCTCAATTCGCCTTTCCAACTCATGAACCGTTTCTATAAATCTATGCTCCGTGTCACATAAATATTGTGCTCTCTTTTCAGCCTTTTCGGACATTTCATTGTAATAATCTTTATCATCCCTAAGCGTGCCTATTCTCTCAGCCATTCCATCATAATCATCAAGAATAAACTCATCGCCTATATTGTAAGCAACATCACCAAAATTCATAGAGACCGGCACTACCCTTTTAGACATAGCTTCCACAGAAGATGTTCCTCCACCTAATCTACGAGGATTTATATATATATCGCATAGATCCAAATATGATAAAGTATCACTTACAAAGCCGGTATTCTTACTTATCTCTTTAAATCTCTCATTTTTTTCACATATATACTCGTATTTACTAAAACGGCCGATGAATAGAATATAGATGTCCTCCAGTTCACATATAAAATCTATAAATTCTTCATCAATTTCCACATCCAGGCGACTACCAACAACGCAAGCCACAGTCATGTTTTCTGATATTCCAAGTTCCTGCCTGGTATGATGCTCTCTCTGCAATTTGAAATCTGATGTAAAAACCGAAGGTATTAGAGAATCCTCTTTAGCTCCCAGATATCGGGCATATGCTATAGCTTCATCAAGATTTCCCAATGAATAGGTAAAATAGTCTGTTCCATCATACTGAAGTTGCCCCGGTGCCATTCCCACGAGCAAAACAGACACCATATCATTGGCAATACTGGCTGTAATATTAAATCCACCTATATTGACAATATATTCCGGTTTCATTTCCTTTATTGTTTCCAGTATAACTGTCATACTGTTAACATCCAGAGAGCTTCCTGCTTGTACTTGGAAAAAAGGTAATCTCACCTCTTCATCTGTAATATAATCCATTTCGTCAAGTTGACTATTAGAATTATGTTCATTTTTCCAAAACAAAGGTATTTCAGCAGACGAAGAAAGCAAATCATTGGTATTGATTATCATCACTTCCTTGCCATCAATCTTTTTTATAGCTTTTGCTCTGAAAAAACAGCTTTTTGTCGGACCATGCGCAAAATCAGTAAACTGAGATGTAATAAAAATCACAAAATTCTTATTCCTCTCACCATAAGGAATAGGATGATCATCTATCTGCAGCATATGTTTATATTCATCAACCAACTCCAAATAAACATCCAAATACCGTTTGTAAGATTCATTAGAATATGTAGTTGGCAGAAGAAACATAAGCCCCCTACAGCCTGACCAAAGATTATATTTTATCTTTATCTCAAGGCTGGCCTTGCTAATAAAATCTAAATATCTGATTATATTTCCCGGATCAGGTTCAAGTAATAGCATCAGTTGATAAAAAGCCGCACAGAATAATTCGTTTATTTCACCATTTCGCGCACACTTTCCAATATCTCCGCGCTCAATTTCTTTTTTAATTCCAACCAGATCATATCCCTCGTAAAAACCATCTACTATTCCATGGCCAATTCTCCGCATGTCTAAAATATTGACTTTGTCAGATAAAAAGAATCCTTCCAGTTTATCTTTCAATGCGAGATCTGCTTCATTCATCGCAACATCCTCATTCAGACTTATTTATCAGATTTACCATATCTTTAGTAAAATGAACCTTCGTCTTTCTAGGTCTTACAAAGCTATCCCGTTCATCATAGAAGGAATCGTTCGCATAGTGCGTCGAAGATATCTCTTCAAAGACGCATCCATTCTCAGACGCAAAACTATGTTTTACCCTTCTCTCCACTGTCATGAGATCGCCTTTATGAAGAACCTTCTTTTCTCCATTAAGAACGATTTCAAGATCACCATGCAGCACTACGAAGGTCTCCTCCTTCTGCACATGGTAATGGGTCGGATGCGATTGACCCGGAAGAACAGCTAAAATCTTTTTGCAGTACTCCCTATTAACGCAGTCTATCATCGCAACACCTGTCTCATGAAACTTTTCAATTCCGTAATGATGTGATACCTCGCATTCACTACCGACCGGAACTACAACATTACTATCTGCAAGAAGCTGCGTAAGTTCTTTTAGGATGCCATACAGTTCCTCTGTAGTATTCTTTTCTACAATATCCGTTTTCATCACCGGAGCTTTTTCATTCACATCGTTCTTCAAAGAAATGCTATTGTATTTGGATAAATCACTTGCCACAAGCTGCCCTTCACAGCATGGAAATGCAAGGAAATAATCTTTAGGTTCAAGAGGATTTCCTGACTCTAACTGATTCTTAGCAAATACTCCTCGTCTAAGAGCTGCAAGATCTGCCTGCTCTTTCTCTGTAGACGGATATCTTTCACCCTCTATTCCGCATATCTCATAAGCCTCTCTCGCGGCTTCAAGCCAAGCCCTGATCTGCTGTGGATTTGCCGAATATCCGTTAAGTGTTATGGTATCGGTCGGTACTCCGACGTGTTTTTCAAATATTCTTGCACCCTTTGCTATGGCAAGCCGAATAGGCATAGTATTATCGGGTGCTTCATGTGTGGAAAAGCCAATCCTGATATTTGGAAATGATTTTTTATAAAAATCTATCTGATTCAATTGAAGATGTGCATTAGTCGTAGGATATTCTGCGACACAATGCATAAGTGAAAAATCAATATTGCGGTTAGTAAAGAAGCTAACCACTCTGCATACTTCATCCATAGTACTCCCGGCACCGGAAGCTATTACGGGTTTATTCTTTGATGCAATCTTTTCAAGAAGAGGCCAGTCAGTAAATGAACAACTGGCAATTTTAATATAGTCATAGCCCTGGTCATCAACTCTGTCCACCGACACCTCATCAAAAGGCGTACATATTGCTTTAAAACCGCAGTCCCGAAGCTCTTTTAAGAGCTCAGCAAACTGTTCCTGAGAAAGCTTTGTTTCCTGAAATCTTTTTATATTCTTTATGTCGAATCTGTCCTTGAAATCCGGATGAATAAAGGTATCAAGATCCCTATACTGAAATTTGAATCCATAATCAAACTCAGGAAAATCGGTACATACTTCCTTTATCTCTCTAATGATACGTTTTCCATGCTCAACACTTCCCTGATGGTTGTTTGCCATCTCAAATACAAATAGTGGTCTTATACTCATAATCCCTCCATTCTTCCAATAAAATTCATGTTAAACAAAGTCACTACCCTTGTAACCCCTTATACTCTTTCATAACGTCTCTGTAATCTACCGGTATGTCATTATGCTCATTCTCTTTGCGCTTTTCATAGTTAATATATAATGCTACCAAATCCTCATTATCAAAAAAGGTGCTACTACCAAGCCTTTTTAGAAGAGCGTAAAAATAGTTATCAATTATTTCACATACTTCATCCCATGAATGTAGTTTACTCATCCCCTTATAATAGAATCCGTAGGCAACTCTTACCCGCATATATAGGTTAATCATTATCCCCAAAACACAATCCAGTGCTTCATCTTTATTTGCATCCATATCCTGTAGTATCTCGACCTGTCCATCAGATTCTTTTATGCGCCCTTCAACACGTATATGCTCACGAACTTCATCATCAGTCTCTTCCTTTTCAAGATCATTACCGACAGAGTCATAAAAGAGAGGTATATTGGGACTCCATAACCCACCCTTATGTGCAAGATATGCCAGGTACACGCAATGAGTATAATGATAATAGTACTCATTATTCTCTCTATATTTTGAATATCTATTTATCAGATCATTCTTTTCTATTTCTTCCGGTTTTATACAGGTTCCGGTCATATAGTTACAGCCAAATCCACCCTGTAACCCAAACGAACCCGGCGGTTTTTCAATTGGCTTATCATCAAGATAATAGTTCTCGCCTCGCACGCCGAAACAGTAAACTCCAAATTGAGGACGTCTGTTCAATTCTTCCAAAGCATATCCAAAGTTTTCGCCGATGATGAAATCCTCATCACTGCAAAACAATGTATATTTCGCCTCATTAAAGCGGAATACATTTTCCGCACTATCCATGAAACATTTCGATGGTTTTATAAAATACTTAATCCTTGAATCCGAATGGGATAATTTCTCTATTTCATCGTAGTATTCAGTCTCTTCCGTCGATGAATTATTGCATATTACAAATGCTACTTCTTCATCGTATAGGAGTGCTTGCAGCCTCTTTACATTTTCGAGAGCCTTTTTACCACGGTTAAAGGTCGGCATTGTTATGGCTACAAATGGTGTTCTCTTCTTATCTTCAGAAATACGCCTGATATGAAGATCTGACATTTCTTTTGCGTAATCATAGTTTGAAGCTGTTTTTATTGTGCGTGGGATGTAATTTCCGGTCTCATATAAATAATCCAGAAACTTCTTCCTATCCAGGAATATACATGTAGCCTGATCAATTTGCTCTGCCACCTTTGGGATCATCATGAATGAAAAAAACTCACACTTAGCGCGGATATTATCCAGAATTATGTATTCCTGCCTGTATAGCTGCTTTGAAGTTTCATCTAGAATCATCTTCAAATCTGAAAAATCATCAATTATTATTGAGTCAATAGACCTATACACATTTTCAGTCACCTTTACAGAGAAATCGTAATGGTGTCCACTGTAGAATCTGTTCTCAGCTTTATTCCAAATATAATAGAGCGTATCGGATACCGGTACCATCATAAGTGAGCACTCATCATAGCCCGGTAATTCTGTATCCTTCAATATTCCCTTCTCTGTCAGTGTGTTTATATTTTCGTAATAAGCCTCTCTGAACTCCTCTTCATTTGGATGTATAAAGTTTTCGTATACCACTCCGAAAATATCTGCTTTTTGCCCAGGATTATCAGAAGCAACATGTGCAGCGACAAACGCCTTCATCGCCTCATCATAGTTACCCTCATCAAATTTATCAAAAGCATATTGTAAAATATTCTCAACAGACATTTTCTTTGTTATTCCTCAATCTATTTTCAAGCTCGCTGATAGTGTCCATAAACCGATGTTTCGTATCGCATAGATACTCTGCACGTTTCTTCGCCTTTATTGACATTTCCGCGTAATAATCTTTGTCGCTTTTCAATTTTCCTATTCTCTCCAGCAAGCCTGCATCATCCCGAAGAGAGAACTCTTCGCCGATATTGTAATAAACATCACCATAGGTAAGAGAGACCGGCACTACACCTTTGGACATCGCTTCAACGGATGATGTACCCCCTCCTAATCTCTTGGGATTTATATATATATCGCATAGCTCTATATATGAAAGAGTATCACTCACGCTTCCGACACTTAGACTATTCTCTGCCAAATTGCGATACTTAAAACATATATCGTCATATTTCTCAAATTTGCCAATAAATATATAAAAAACATCCTCAATCGAATTCAATAGATTGGCAAATTCATTATCAACGTCAACATCCAACCTGGCCCCTATAATACATGCAACAAACCCGTCAATGGGTATTCCGTATTCAGCTCTTGTATGTGTTTCTACTTGTTTCTTTAAATCAGACGTAAAAACAGAGGAAATTAGTGATTCTTTCTTTGCTCCCACATATTCCATTAAGCTATACAAATCCTCAGTTTCTTTCAATGAACACGTAAAATAATCCGTGCCATCATATTGAAGTTGCCCCGGAGCCATTCCCACAAGCAATACTGAGATAACATCGTTCAGCAAACTGGCTGCAATATTGAATCCACCAATATTAACAATGAAAGATGGCCTTAATTCCTGAACCGTCTCAATTATGGTAGCCAGTGAATTATTATCCATCTGATCTTTTTCTTCCAGCTGGAAATAATCTATCCTTACTTCATCGTCACCAACGAAATTCGCATTGTTCAGTTCTGTATTAACGCCCTGTCTCACCTTCCAGAACAGTGGTAAATACGGCATATACGGCAGCAAATCATTGGTATTGATAATAAGCACATCTTTTTTCCCTATTTGCTTAAGTGCCTTTGCCCTGTAAAAGCAGCTTTTTGTCGGTCCATGTCCCATATCGGTGTATTGCGAAGTTATTACAACAGCTAAATTTTGATTCCTCTCATCATAAGGTATCCTATCAAGACTGATTTCCAATCCTTTTCTATACTTATCAACAATTTCCAAATAGATATCCAGATATAGTCTTGTCACTTCTTTAGATGAAAACACCGGCATATAAAAAATCATTGCCCTGCACTGACACCACAGATTATATTGGATTCCTTTATCAAAATCTCCCTGTCGAATACCCTGAAGTAACTTAATCATGCTATCCGGCGATGGATCCAAAAGCGCCAGAAGTTGAATATATGCCACTTTGATCAGTGCGTTAGTCCCCGGTGATAATAATGCTTTCCCTATACTCTCATTAAGCTCATCTCTAACATACAACAGGTCATAGTCATCGTATTTTCCTTCAACTATATCCCATCCAATCTTAAGCATGTCGGAAATATCAACCTCTCCGGTTTCAAACAAAAGTAATATTGTGTTAAATAGTTTCTCTTCTTTCGTCATTATCGATATTCCCTTGCTGTATGGAGAGTTCTATTGCTTCCTTCAAAGTAATACAGTCATCCTGAAAATGAATAAAATAATCCTTTATCATTCTAATACTTGCTATTGCATCACCGTTATTTACATAAATAAAATCGTGTTCCGGTATCATGTCTATATTCTGAATCCAGAACTCTTCCATCATGAAATTCACAACCGAAGAATAGATATTTTCTCTTAATTCCGATAAATGCTTTAAAAGCTTTTGATTGCAGGTGTCACTTATGTCTGAATTTTCACACGATTCCAAAACCACCTTGCATATATCAACTATTTCTTCAGCGTTAGTGACGAAAATATCCAAAACCTTAAGCCATACCTCCAGCATACTTCTGGTCTTTAGATATTCTTCATGGCTCTGTGCCTTTTTTATCTTTTTGATACCGTTTTCTAACTGAAACGCATTGGTAATAAACTCGTCCGCTATCACCTTAAGTTTTTTTATCTCTGTCCCTTTAATAAGAGCTCCACCTTCCGTCGCATCTATCACTCTTATTTCCGGATGCTTTCTTATCTCCTCTTCAAAAAAAATCTTAAAGCTTATCCACATATCATTTGTAGAAACATCTCTGCCATCTATTCCGGGGACCATTCGTATGTCCATATCCTTTTCATCACCGTTCTCACTGTCAGCATGATGTCTTCCGTCCAGATATGCCAAATCCTGTCCAATAAGCACTATGGTCCTGATTCCCATCTCCATGCATGCACAGAATGCAGCTCCGGCAACGTTTCCGCCATAGTCTATACCACTGACCGTTGCTCCGGATTGTTCTCCGATAAGTCCATACTCGTATACCAATCCCTGGAAATATATAATCCTATTCTTGAACAGCTTCTGTGCATCAATGCTTACCTGATATGACGCAAGCAGCGGGACATTTTCAGCAATGTGATATTTCAAAAAATCCACACTCTTTATTGCATCCACAGACACTATTAAGTCAGGCACTATATTGTGTTTATCCAGCACCCCTACCGCTCTGTCTGTGCATATAATAAGTGCATGACCTTTTATCCTTTTTAATTCCTCAACATTCTTTTCAAGCGATGGTCCCGCAGAAACAATTACAGCCGGTATTCCCTCCGGTAAAATTTTTACAAAATCCGGAAAAAGATATCCGAATTTCATATGATTCCATGCATAGAGCCTTGCTTTTAATGCAGTTCTCCCTACTTTCCTGATATAATTCTTAGCCGTATTCCTGTTTTCTTTTAATGTATAACAAGTATTCTCAAATACCTGATCTATAGGATACGAAGGTGTAATAATATCCATCAGTTCAGAATTAAACTGGAATATGTCGTTTTGTATATCATTAAAGTAGTCGTCTTTTTGATCATCAGTAATATATATACATACGTTTGAATCCAATATTATTTCCGTCAGATCTATATATGCGCAAACGCATGTAAACAGATCCGTAAATAGTTCATATACAAAAAAATGTGTGTCAGATCGGAACTTCTTTCTTAGTACATTCAAAAATATACCTGTCGAAAATCCATATAGCGCAACAGAAGTTCTTTTATGCGAATAAGCAATTCCTTCCTCCCACTTCTTTGCTTCATACGATGGGCTATACTGGCTGTTCATCCTGACGTATCTATCTTCATTGACACGCCTGTATATTACCAACTCTCCATCTTTGGATTTTCTAATATGATATTTTTCACTCTCATCAGAACCGGCATATAAATGCACTCCATACCTGGATTCATAAGCAGCAAAATTCTTCTGCCTAAGTTCCTCATTCTGATTTAGCGTATCATCTTCATGCATGCTCTGCTTTTTCCTTCTCCCAATCCGCTTTTCCTACATCAATTGCCTCCTGCAATTCACGTTTTAAACTCATACAATCTTCAGGAAAATGCTCGAAGAATTTAGTGGCTGCCTCAAAAACCTCTTCTGCTTCTTCATTGTTACGTATCATGAAAGTGTAATCCGGAATAGAATACAAATCTTCTATCCAGAATTCTTCCATGCATGTATTGACCAATGTACTATATATTTCTGTTCGCAACTCATCCATCTTCTTAAGCTTTTTATTGTTCTTAGAATCTGTAATATCCTGATATTTACTTATCCTCAATAATTGCCTGCTCAAAAGGGCTAATTCTTCGGAATTTCTTGCTATCATATCAAGATCGTCAAGCCATTTTTCCTCTTCTTTCACAGTAGTCAAATAATCTTCATCATTTTCAGCGAATGGAAGATTATCAAATATTTCCTTTAAGTCATAGGACTTAGTACATACCTTATCCGCAACTTCTTCGAGTGTCATTATTTCTGTTCCTGCAATAAGAGCACCTCCTTCTGTTGCATCGATAACACGCATTTCGGGGTGAATAGCAATCTGGCGTTCAAAGAAATTCCGAAAACCAATCCACATATCATTACTTTGAACCATTTTCCCATCAATCCCCATAATTTCTCTGACATCAAGTTTAGGTGTTCCATCGCTTCTGGCATCAGCATGATGCCTGCCGTCAAGAAAAGCAAGATCCTGTCCGATAAGTACTACCGTCTTTATTCCCAGGAAATCGCAAACTGTAAACGCCCCTCCTGCTACATTCCCTCCTTGGTCAAGACCATTTTGCGCCTCAACCTTTTCTCCTATAAGATGATACTCGTATGTTAGAGCATGGTAAAAAATTCTCCTGTCATAAAAGAGTTTTTGACTCTCAATATTAAGCTGATAGGAACAGATAACAGGGATATTCTCAGCAACCTTGACCCTCATGAAATCGGGACTCTTCTCAGCATCAAGAGAAATAACTGCATCCGGCACAATATCATACTGATCAAGAACGATAAGCGCCCTGTCTGTACATAATATAAATGCATGCCCTTTTATCTTTCGCAGCACTTCAACATTTTTGTGAAGAGATGGTCCGGCAGCAACTATAATCACAGGGATATCCTTGGGAATCCTGTCTCTGAGATCAGCCAAAATATACGCATTTCTCATATGATTCCAGGCATACATCCTGCATCTTAGGGCATTTCTCCCCCTGTCTTTCTGATAATTATTGGTAGAATCCATCATTATCTCTAGTTCTTCACAGAGATTTTCATACTTTTCGTTACTTGAATAAAACGGGGTTATTATGCCTTTTGCCTCGGGTCTGAAAGTTGCCATGTCATGTATCATATCGTCCGAAAGGTAATCCTTTTGCTTTTCCGTAACCGCAAAATGAATCCTCTTTTCAGATATAAATTGGCTCAAATCAACAAATGCACTGACAAAAGCAAAAAGTCCCTCCTCCGGCTCTAAAATAAAAAATACCGTATCCGGTCGTAATTTCTTCATTAAAGCTTGTAAAAACACTCCTGTGGAGAATCCCAAAAGAATAATTGTTGTCCTGCGATTCTTAATATTCTGCTTATCAGCCCATCGCTCTGCCTCATATGACGGGTTATATATGCTATTAAGCCTCAAGTCTCTCCCATTAAGTACCCCTCTTATATAGAGAACAGCCTCTCCATTCTCAGCTCTTTCCATGCGGTACTTTTTATCTTCATCAGGATCGATTGTTATTTCCTGATCATATTGTTGCTTAAATAGAGAAAGATTCTTTTGTCTTAGTTCTTCATTCTTTGCTATTGTATTTCCACCAACATTTTCCATATTTATGCCTCACAAATTTTTCGTGGATTCAATCAGGCTTTCTTTTAAGCTTACACAATCCTCGGGAAGCTTCTCGTAAAAATTCCTTGATGACTCTAATACAGGAATGGCTTCTTCATTATTTCTCATAAACAAAACCATATCCGGTATACTGTACTGATCTTCAATCCAGAAATCCTCTAATAATGAATACACCATGCTTCTATGAATCTGAAGCTTCAAATCGCTAAGTCTTTTTTTCTTTTTTGAATATCTCGGTTCATTTATATCATGATATTTCGCCGCTTTCAGAAGCTGAGCACATATGTCAGTCAGTTCTTTAGCATTCCTCTCTATCATGCCAAGATCATCTATCCAACCATGTATAATATCTTCGCTCTTATTGTGCTCATCATCTGTTTGAGCCTTTGTCAAATCATGGAACATGCCTTGTACATCGAATTCTTTGTCGGAAAGAAGCTCTGACACAGCCTTCAGAGACATTATCTCAGTACCTTCGATTCTAGCGCCTCCCTCGGTTGCATCTATTACGGTGATATCAGGATTTAACCCTATCTGTCTCTCGAAAAAGTCCCTGAAAGATATCCACATTTCATTTGTCTCAACCATACTGCCATCAATCCCGGGTACCATTCTTCTGACAATATTGGGATTTCCGTCTTCGATATCATCAGCATGATGTCTTCCATCCGTAAATGCCAGATCCTGGCCAATAAGTATTATTTTCTTAATTCCCAGCATCTCACATATAATAAAACTGCCACCGGCTACATTGCCTCCCATATCAGGAACGCTTTCTCCCGCTTTTTTTCCTATAAGTTCCTGCTCATATGCAAGTGTATGAAAATATATACATCTACCATCAAATAGTTTCTGTGTCTCTGAATTGGTTTGATACGAACATAAAAGATATGCTTTTCTCGCTATTTCAGCCTTTAGGTAATCTGGACTTTTTTCTGCATCCATAGTGACAATTACATCAGGCACGATTCCGTGCTTATCCAGAACGCTAAGAGCTCTGTCGGTACACATAATTAATGCATGTCCCTTAATTTCTTTAAGTACATCCACATTTTTATTAAGTGATGGCCCTGCAGATACTATTATTGCCGGTATATCCTCAGGTAATTTGTCCTTTAATTCTGTTATCAGCATATTGTTTTGAACATGATTCCAGGCATACATTCTGCAAAGCAGCGCATTTCTTGCCCGACCTTTTTGAAAATCATTCGCTGAAGCCATTATGGCTTCAAGTTCATGACAAATATGCTTATACTCTTCATTTTCAGAATAAAAAGGTGTTACTACGGAAATTGTCTCCGGCTTATATGTCGCCAAGTCTCTTATCATGGCATCAGCCATTACTTTATGTTGATTTTCATTTATGAATAAATTTACACGATTGTGCAATATGATATCAGTAAGATCAATAAATGCGCAGACGAAAGAAAACAATGATTCTTCCGGCTCATAGACAAAAAACATTGTATCTGGTCTATATCTCTCAATAAGAGTACATAAGTATACTCCATTAGAAAAACCCAACAGAGCAACAGTAGTCCTTCTTGTTGGAACTTCCAGCTTTTCAGCAAGCTTTTTCGATTCATATGAAGGATCATAGCTACTGTTTAGTCGTAATGATGCCCCTCCGGCTGCACCGATAATATAAAGTACAGGCTCACCGTTTTTTGCCTCCCCCATAGCATACCTGGAGTCTTCAGCTGCATCAATAACAGGCCTTACTCCATATCTGGACGCAAAAGCAGAAAAATTACGTTCTCTAAGTACTTCATCCTTCTGTAATTTACTAATAGTGCTCCCCTCAAAAGCCATAATAAGTTACCTTAAGTATGAATTGTCAAACAATTTAGGTTATATACTAACAATTATATCACATGTCCGTTTCTATGTAATCAAATGCTTCCAATAAACTTTTTGCATCCCCGGAAAGATTTTCATAATATTCAGAGCACTCTCTAAGCGTATCCTTAGCTTCCTTATCCGTTCTTAAATACAATACCTTAGGAGGAATTGAGTACATATCTTCAACCCAGTATTCTTCCAGAAGATTATTCATCTCATATGAATATATCTTTTTTCTTAAAGCATCCATTTTTGCAAGTTCACCATCCGCTTTCGGCGAACTAATGCCATGCTCATCGATTAACTCCATTATCTTTTGGCATTCATTTGTAAGTATTCCCGAGACATCAATAATTTCTTTTAGCTCATCTGTCCATACGGAAAAAACATCGTTTATTCTTTTTATCCCTTCTTTTTCAACAGCAAAAGGAAGCTCCTTAAACACATTCTCATAATCAGTTGTTTTTCCGTTATATTTTTCTACTACTGTTTGAAGCGGAAGTACCTCGCTACCCTGAATAAGCGCTCCGCCTTCGGTTGCATCTATTATCTTTACTTCCGGATACATCTTAATTTGTCTTTCATAGAAATCTCTATATTTTATCCACATCCCGTTACTTTTAACCGGTGTTCCGTCATAGCCGGGAACTTCAATAACGTCCTCAATTTCATCCATTCCGTCATCTTTAGTGTCAGCATGGTGTTTCTCTCCGAGATATGCCAGATCCTGTCCAATCAGAATAATTGTTTTAAATCCCAATATTCTCAAAACACTGTATGCTGCACCGGCGACGTTTCCACCCATATCAATAGAGCTTTCCGCAAACGATCTTCCCAGCAGCTTTTTTTCATAGCTGATTTCATCAAAAAATATTAGATTGCCATTAGGTCGTTTTTGAGCATCTATATTCAGTTGATATGAACATATTATTGGTATATTTTTCTCATATGCATAATTCAGAAAATCGGAACTTTTTAATGCATCCACAGAAATGGCTGCATCCGGAAGTATTCCATTTTCCTTTAATGTATCCAATGCTCTGTCCGTAGAGATAATCAGTGCATGGTGTTTCAATTCTTTAAGCAGATGTACATTTTTGCCAAGTGACGGCCCCGCTGCAACTATTACAGCCGGACACTCTGTGGGAATAATATCCTTTGCATCCGAGAGAACATGCGCAGTACTCAAATGTTTCCATGCATATATTCGGCATCTTAGCGCATCCCGTCCTCTGCTTTTCTTGAAGTTGCGCAAGGCAATACTCAGTGCACCTATTTCATCGCATATCTTCTTATATCTGTCATCTGCAACATAAAACGGCGTAATTATCCCTCTAACTTCCGGTCTGCTTACGATAATCATATTATGAATGACATCTGTCATCCTATTTATTTGACTCTCTTTTATAAATATATGTATCCTGGAATCACCTATCAGATCTGACAGATCAACGTATGAACACACAAACGAAAAAAGGGCCTCATTGGGCTCATAAACATATATTTCAGTATCAGAGCGCATTTTTTTCAACAGAGCCTTTATATAAACTCCGGTTGAAAAACCGCACACTATTACTATCGTTCTTCTACTTGCTTTTTTCCGTCCATCAGCCCAAATATCGGCTTCGTAGGATGGCGAATAACTGCTGTTTAGTCTAAAATCACCTGATCCCCCGACGCCTTTAACATACAGTACAGCTTCACCATTAGATGCTGTTTCTATGCGGTATTGCTTATCTTCTTCAGCGCCAATTACAGGCATAACCCCATATCGCGTTTCAAAAAGTTTGAAATTCGTCTCTCTAAGGTTCTCGTCTTTATGTAATTCGTTTACTTCTTTCCCCTCTAAAGACATAAACAAGTTGCCTCATATCAATACAGAATACTCTATTTTTTTATCCACTCCTCAATCTCTCTGTTAAGATCATGATGAAGTATATCTGCGACAAGTATATAATCTCCTTGCTGATTAGCTTCTGCAAGCCTTGCAAAATCCGTCTGCCATTCCTGCATCTGATGCATATGCTCTGCATCTGCTTTGCCACTCTGAACCAAAAGCTCTGTGAATGTGACAAGCAGCTTCATAACCGGCGCTACCATCTCCGGTCCACCGGGTTTTCTCTGATAAATCGTATCAGCAGCTTTCTCATTATTCGCTATTACCTGTCTTCCCATATCCTGTAACTGGCCCATAAATCCCCCTCATGACGAAATAGTCAATCAATTCGAATAATATATTGACAATTATATCATGTAATGACAAAACTTGAAAAGAGCTCTCCCTTGCGGGAGAGCCCTTTCTATGGTGTACGTAATGTACTCTAGTATCGCTAACGTGATTAGCCGAGGAGTGAAAGAACACCCTGATTGGACTGGTTAGCCTGAGCAAGCATTGACTGGCCTGCCTGAGCAAGAATATTATTCTTGCTGTAGGTAACCATCTCTTCAGCCATGTCTGTATCACGGATACGGGACTCAGCTGCTGTGGTATTCTCTACTACGTTATCAACGTTCTTAATTGTGTGCTCTAATCTGTTCTGAACAGCACCGAGTGCGGATCTCTGTTCTGATACTGTCTTAATAGCATCCTCGATAGCATCGATTGCATATGTTGCTGCTGTACCGGATCCATCAACAACGTTGAGGTTCTGGATACCAAGATTTGCAGCGCTCATAACCTGAACACCTACTGTAATCTTGTTTGTCATGTCTGCATCAGCACCAACATGGAGCTGAAGTCCAAGATCCTTAGCAACATGAGCTGTCTGTTTAGCAATAGAGAACTCGAACTTAAGTCCGGCACTCTTTGTCTTAATTCCAGAAGCAGCATTATTAACAGTTACCTGGCTCTGCTTATCAGCATCAACACCGATTGTGTTAGCCTGTTTAAGAGCATCAATCATCTTATCTCTTGCAGTCAAAATTGTGATGTTCTTATCAAGGTTAGTATCTACAGCTGTACGTGTTGTGTTGCCGTTTACGCGAACCTTAGCTCCGTCAACAACCATTGCCTTGAGTTCATCAACGCTGTACTCATCTTCACCATACTTGAAGACTTTAGTTGTTCCGTCAAGGGAACTTGTTCCCTTAACATATGTTGTACCATTGATAGTAACAGATTTAGCACCACTCTCACCAATAGAAGCCTGCAGCTTTCCAATGGTATCTCTTGTTGCTTCATACAGATGATACTCTTTGCCGGCGATGGTCTGCTCTGAATCAGTACTCATGTAAGCTGTGAATGTAGCCTTATCACCAAGATCTGCAAGTGTTCCACTAAGACCAGCATCATGAGCTGCCATGTACTTGTCATGATAGCCCTGTCCGCCCTTAAGCAGATATGTCTCGTTGAACTTGGTTGTCTCTGCAACACGGTCAATTTCTGTTGTCAGCTGATCAATCTCGTTCTGGATGGATGTACGATCAGATTCACTGTTAGTTCCGTTAGCAGCCTGAACTGCAAGCTCATTCATTCTCTGCAGCATATCGTGTACTTCTGTGAGTGCACCTTCTGCTGTCTGAACTGCGCTTACACCATCATCTGCGTTGGTGGATGCACGATCAAGACCTCTGATCTGTTTTCTCATCTTTTCGGAAATTGAAAGACCTGCTGCATCATCTGCTGCACGGTTAATCTGATAACCGGATGACAGCTTCTCGGCTGACTTTGACTGAGAACCAGTTGTTACTCCGAGCATTCTGTTAGCGTTCATCGCTGTGACGTTGTGTTGTACTACCATAATATACCTCCTTGTGTGTGTACGCGGCAAATCCTTTTGCCGTAGTTAAAAATATTAAATTTGTTTCGGTTCGGATATCCGGTGAGCGGAGTTCCTAGGCTGCTCTCTCCCTGCTATCCTACTCTATCCTCAAGTGCATTTCTCTGTGTTCCGTGCCACAAAAAACAAAAGCACTTTGAGTTCTTACATACATTATATCGGACCAACTATCATAAAGTTAACCCTTTTTTTCAAAAAAAGTATAAATTATTTATAAACTTTGCTCAGCTATTATTTTGGGGGATTATTTCTCATCACCCCACCTAAAAGCTCGTTTCTTACTTACACAGATAAGTATATCTACGCATCTGTTCAAATATTATATTTCTAACCCGTTCAACAATTCTATCTTCATATCCATATATACTGTCTAATAGTTTATCCACATATTTCTTATCAAACTTAAACTCTATCTGCTTCCCATATAACCTCTCTGCTATATCTAATTGTTCATCGAAATCCTGGCAGAATGTCTTTGCCTGAACCGTCTCCATAAGATCATATACATCCCCATCCAGCGGATAATCCATTGTTGTGTCTGCCAAAAATCCTGCCCCATGATCAAAATAAGGACAATATCTATAGCTACCATCCGGACATAAAACCACAGCGATATTATGAGTATGTCTGTCCTCATTTAAGAAAAATGCATCTATAGCCATCATCTTGGACATATATACTCCGAAATCCGTAAGTCCTGTAAGTTCCTCTGTTTTAGATACAATAAGTCTCAGTCTGTCCACATGATCACTTATCCCATAGATCATATTGCTCAAACCAACACCATAAGTATTTGTAAATAATCTCTCAAGAGTAATAAGCTGTTCTCCGGAATTCAATAAGTCCTCACTGGACACTCCCATGTAAACCCGATTCTTATACTTTAATTCTTCCTGATTATAAAGAACAAACTCGGATGTACTCATTGTGCTCTTTAGCATAAGATGAGATGCCACAAACTCAGAAAGGCCTTCATATCCGGTATAGTCTGCTTTATACCATATCCCATCCCTTTCAAATTTTAGCTGATTCCCTTTTGAGGATTTTCTATTTACTTCTCTTTTATCTGCATCAAATAATTCCACCATGCATTTATCTCTCAATCTTTATCCAAAAATCATCTTCAGCCATACGGCCATCAGTCTTTTCTATAATCATAAGCGGATCATAAAAAGGAATATCAAGTTCCCTCAGCATAAGCTTCATCTTATCCCGCTCTTCCGGGAAGCAACGGGAACGAAGAAACTCCTCATAGTCTGCAAATGTAGGATGCTCATTTCTGCCAAACGCACGATATATGAGATTATCTGTATAATTCTTTATTGAAACTCTCTGATTAATTATATCCACATCAATAATTGTGCAAACTGTATCAAGATAGTAATACCATAGTCTTAGCGGATATTTCTTTTCCGGGAGCATAAGCTGCTCTGCTATTTCAGGATGACGGAGCACAATCTGTGCAAGCAACGTTACAGGTCCGGTAATCTTCTTATCTGAAGTCTCCCATCTCTCAACTGTCGGTTTCGATACATTACAGAAAAGAGCAAACTCAGCCTGTGTCATTCCAAGCTTGTTCCTTAATATCTTAATATCTTTTGCACCTATTGAATTTGGAATTATATATTTTTGAGTTTTCATAAATTAATTTAACCATCAAATTGATGGCTTGTAAAGATATTTTTACCATTATTTTAATGGTTCATATATTATTCACATCTTTATTATATTTTCATCTAAAAAAGCGCACGCTGTTTTAGCGTGCGCCGACAATTCTTTACATATCCCTTATTCTCTAATTCCTTTCAGATAGTCATAAATAGGATATTTAGTTACATACTCTTCCTTACCCCAAACAATTTCTATCTGAGCTCCCTTTCCTGTATCAACATTAATAAGAATCGGAGCATTGAGATTAACTGTCATATTAGTGATGTCTTCCGGAACGGATATTGTAACCAGCATAAGAAGATTCTTATTTGTAAGAGGTTCCAACAGTTCAACATCATCTTCATTGATCTGGGGATTGTAATTGGGTTTTACACATAACGGATCAATGACAGGAAGCGCTATATCAGGATCATCCATTGACTGGAGATACCACACTGCTCCAACGGGTTTATCCTTGTCATGAATTAGTGCAAATTTCTGAAGATCCGGGAATCCCACAAGACCAAATGGCATAGTTATTATCTTCTCATCCTCAATGTCTATCTCGCCAAAGATTCTGGTATTAAGTTTCATTTTTCGTCTCCCTTCTAATACCCCTCATAAGTTAATGAATTCTATTAACATGGCAACTTAAATGCTTGCCTTATTCTCACTTACCCTGAATCTTATCTGCCAAAATCTCTTTTCTTCGATCATTCTTCTGTAATCAAGAAGATTCTCTCTTACTACCTGAGGATCATCCACCGGAGCTATCTGATATCCGGGGATTACCGGAATAAACTTTGCAGCAAGGGAAGCCGTAATCGAATGATCCCCGCAGCTTATGATATATTCCGGACGTACATCCATAATTGTACTGAGGATAATATTCATCTCATCCTCGGAGGGCATTCTGTCATCGCATTGGAAGAACGGTACCGATAGCCCTCTGATATATACGTTGTTGGCATTTGCCAGATACTGCATAGAATTATGTCCCTCTATTCCAAACAAAGGAACCACATTTGAAACCGGTAATAAATCATTCGTATTAATAATGAATGTATTCTGGCACATACTAACCATAATCTCCTGTGCTATGAGGTTGGTAAGATGTGTCTCCCTGTGAGTATCAGTAAGATACTGCTGGGTCAGAATAATAGTCTGATCCGGTCTTCTTTCATGTAATTTTAGAAATTTGCCTACATTTCCAAGCCTGCACTCATAAAACTTTTTACTCCTCTTGTAAATTTTATGAAACAGTCTATCGGATTCTAATGTAATTATATACGGTTTTTGGTATGAAAGATAGCGTGCCTGCATTAATAAGAAAAATCTGTATCTCTCATCAATCCTAATCCCATCAATATAAGCAAGAAATTCCGTATAGAAATCCTTGCTATCCGTAAGTCTGACCATCAGGTGAAGATAAGCTATGTGCCTTAGCATCTCTGCTGTATCTTCGTTAGGGAGGAAGTAAACACTTTTCCTAATTCTGTCAGCAAGTTCTCTCTTGCCTTCCTGGGAAAGCGCTCCGCTTATTATCCTTGCCCCTATCTGAAGCATCTCATCGAAGCACTCCGTAATGTCATCACATGATAATATCTCGACTATTCTGTTTTCGTATTCCTTTACAATTGGAAGTTCGTTCACATTATCACCTAGTTCTTTGATCATAGAACTGAGGCGGTGTAATCTTGGACTTGTTCATTGTAAGATAATAATCAAGGGCTGCCTGTGAAGATTTCCGATTCTGATTTATCTGCCCCTTCGATGAACTAAAGTAGTTCTGTGCGAGCGTCTTGTTACGCTTTTCGCCGGCTTCTATGGAATTAGATAAATCAGTAATCTCTCTGATAAGATTCTGGAAAATTTTTATTTTCTCACGGTGCTTATCTTTGTTCTCTTCAAGCTCCTTCTTTACTCTCTCATACAAGCTTTCAAATCCGTCATTTAGATTCTCAACCCGCCTTATAAGTTCACCTTTGCGACTTATTGCTTCATCAAAGCCTTTTTCATCAAATGCTGTTGTACTTTCAAGTATTTCTCTCTGAGTCTCGTTTTCTTTAACTATTTCTTCCAGAACTTTAATTTTGTCCCTGAGACTCTCTTCCATCATATCCAGGTATGATTCCGTCACCTTTATTTCCCCACTTTCTTCAGATTCGCCATGTAACAGTCACATAGCTTCCCCATCATTTTTTGATTCCATTATCTTATGCACCTGCCTGAACCGTCTGTGGTGCAGGAGCCTGTCCTCTTGAAATCTTGATAGCCTCCATCCATGTATCACGCATGGTATGAATGTGCTTATTCACCTCATTCATGATCTCGAGAGACTGCTCTCTGTGAAGATCTGCTTCAACAAGCCTCTTCATGAGATAGTTATAGACATTCTCAAAATCCTTTGCCACAGGATATTTCATATCAAGTGTGTTATTGAGATAGTCAATAATATTTTCTACCTTGAGAAGGTATGTTGTGAACTTTTTCTCATCTTCCTTCTCAAGTCCCATAATTGCGATATTACAGAACTTTATTGCACCATCATAAAGCATCAGAGTAAGCTCCTCAGGCTTCGCCTGCTGAATCTTGGTATTCTGATACTGATTCATCATATTGCTCTGTCGTGCATAAGGATTTCTTGCTACCGGCATAACATACCTCCGTGTGTCGTGTTGATAACCTCATCTGTCAGCTTCACTGGCACCTTCCCCCACAGGGGAAGTTTCTAAATCATTCTTCTCCTGCCTGAAAAGCTGCTCATCAGCCTGTTCCAAGCATTCCTGCGAGAGAATTGGTCTGTTCATTGAGTTTGGTCATTGCTTTTTCCATCTGAGCAAACTTGTCATAGTACTTATCTTCCATCTTGCCAAGTTTATCCTGCTCATCTTTAAGCTGTGTCTTATACTTATCTACCTGCTTCTTCATCTGCTTATCTTCATAAAGAGTATAAGCGCTGGAGAAATCGGTTGACTTCATAAGATCGCCAAGCTTTGAATACATATCGGATGATATGGTCTTGAAGAACTTGCGAACTATCTCAGGATCTTTGTCTATTTTTGCTTTTAACTTATCTTCCTTGCTGCTTGTAAGATCATCATCCTCATCGCCGTAGATATGCCACTTAATTCTATCTTCCTCTTCACCTTCAAAATATCCGGGAGTAGCAATATGGAATGACCAGAACGAAGTTTTTACCTCAACCCATTCATCCTTTTCCTCATTATAGTCAAGCTCGCCCCAATCGAAGGATTGCATCATGATGTTCTTCATCTCAGTCATGACTCTGAAAATCGTAGGATCTTTCGAAAGAAGGCCTTCGTCAATCTTCTTATTCCAATCCTCAATCTCATCATCTGTCATCTCATCCTTCTGCTCTTTTGTCAGAATGGCATAATCTTTGGCATCATCAGCATTGTACAGTGTATACATTTCTCCGATAAGGTCGTTATATTCCTTCAGGAATCCTTTTACCATATCATAAATACCGCTGGTATCATCACTTGTCTGGAGTGATATATCAGAAGCAATCTGCTTTGCAGTTATGCTGAGCCCGTTAATATCGAAGGTATTACTGTTTGATGTATACACGGCACCGTTCAGGGTGATTTGAGCATCTTCACCGGCATTGTGCACAGCATCTTCATTTGTGCCATAATCAAGCCCCATCGCTGAGACAATTCTCATATCGCTGTGTTCAAAATCGATATCAAAATTCTCATCTTCACCTGATGCTGAAGACGATAAATAAACACGTCCCTGTTTCGCATCAAAGCTGGCATTTAGACCATAACCACTTGAAGACTTAGCCTGTTTAAACTCAGCAAGTGCCTCGGTTACCGATTTGTCAGGATCAATCTTGATATCTACAAATTCTCTGGTATCTTCCTCTCCTTCGGCAGGTGCTTTTCCAAATCTGATTCTCACCATTCCCTTGTAATCAGCATCTGTTATTGCGGGAGTAATTTCATTTCCTTGCTCATCAAGCTCTGCCGGTTTATGAATTCCGGCTGTTCCTGAATACCCTGTCAGATTTGTGATAGAGGTTGTAGCTCTTAGTTCTCCTGTCTTGGAAGAGATTTTTCCACCGGTAAGATAAGCGCTGCTTGCAAGCTTATCAACTGACAGCTTCTGACTACTGTTCATAGCTGTTCCTGATGTCGTAACCGTAACAGCACTCTCATTTGATACGCTCGTCGTCTTTTTTACATAAGATGAATCAAAACGCAGATTACTCAGCGTCTTATTGTAGAAGTTCACAACCTTCTTGTTGAGCTCCTTCCACTTATCCATCTTCATGTCATGTTTTTTCTGATCACTTTTAATTTTATCTACTTTATTGGACTGTACCTTTGTTAACTCTGTAATGATACTCTCTGTATCGAGTCCGGAGGCCAGTCCGGTTATTCTCATGGTCATATGGTGCTCCTTTCTAAAAAAAGCGCAAAATACCCCTTGCACGTTTTTAATAGACTTCCGAAAAGGGATTTATTATCCTTTTTCGTCAACCATAAGTCCGGCCAGTTCCCACGCTTTTGCGATCATGTCGAGAGTTTTCTCCGGCGGCAGCTCCTTGATTGTCTCTCTGGTGGTCTTGTCCACGATCTTGATTGTGATACGGTTAGTATCCTCGTGGATTCCGAACACTGCCTCAGAGTTATTGAACATTTTCTTGTTCATCTCGCTAATAGCGTTCATTATGCGCTTGTTCTCAGCCTCGATCTGTTCCTGTGTCCTCTCCTGGCGGGTAGGCACGTTAGGATTGTTACTTTCCTGTGGTTCTGGCTTAGGTGCGGGAGCCTGCGTAGGCGGAGTCTCCAGTGAAAAATCCGGTTTCTCCTGTCCCTGACCTGCACCCTCAGGAAAATTAACAACGCGCTCTGCCTTCTGGACATCGGGAATCTGTGTTGTGCCTACTGCACCAATGTTTCCGATTGCTTCCATAGCCATCTCGCTCACCTCCTTGTGTTTCTTTTACAGCGGCTATCCCTTTCCGCTTTTTTCATATCAGTATGCCTAAAAATATACATAAACATACTTATACTATCCTCTATCCATTATATCGGATGTAAACACAGAACATTTAGGTTCTTATAGTTTTTTAATAAAATGTTTATATACAGGATAGAAATATCCCCTCATCCGCCCTTCGGGCACCTTCCCCCGAAGGGGGAAGGCAAAAAAAGTCCCATACACTTACGTGCACGGGACTCCCACAACATCGTATTTAATTATTACTGTTTCAAAAGGTCTGCCAGTGCGGAAATACCGTCTGTATTTGTAGCAGCCTTGTTCTCTTCCTGGATCTGCAGATATACTTCTTTTCTGTAGATTGGAACCTCCTTCGGTGCGGCGATTCCCACCTTCACCTGATCTCCCCTGATGTCTAAAATTGTAATCTCAATATTATTGTTAACGATGATAGACTCGTTCTTTTTTCTGGATAATGCTAACATAGCTCTTCCTCTCTCTCCTTTTTTATACCAAGCTCCCCACAGAAGTACCTTAAGTAAAATTAACGCTGTGCCAACTCCTTCTGTTTCTGAAGATAGTCATAAATAGGGTATTTTACAGGATAATCATCGTCGTCAATAATGATCTGACATGCCTTGCAGTTACCCGAATTGATGATGATAGGCCCCTTCAGATTGACTGTCATCTTAGTGATATCCTGAGGAACAGTCACGGTTACCAGAACCAGAAGATCCTCATCCTCAAGAGGAAGTATGTCCTTAATGTTTTCCTCCGGAACTACAGGATTGAAGTCCGGTTTAACGTAAAGCGGATCCATAACCGGCATAGCGAAAACCGGGTCATCAAGTGACTGAAGCCATCTGATGTTGTTGGTATCCTTATCTTTATCATGCATGAGCGCAAACTGCGTCATGTCCGGAAAACCGATAATACCCTTCGGAAACTCTATGATCTTGCTATCTTCAATATCAATCTCTCCGAAAATTCTGGTTGTTAATTTCATTCTGGTACCCCTCCATATGAAAAAACATCACTACTATTCATTGTAGACAAGTTAACGGTATTTAGCAAGTAAATAAAGTATAAAGTGCTCCCCTCATTCCCTCATCCGCCCTTCGGGCACCTTCCCCCAGAGGGGGAAGGCATTTTATATTTCTTCCCCCCAGGGGAAAGGCATTTTATATTTCCTCCCCCAAGGGGGAAGGCATCTTTTCTACCGTATCAGATGTAGTTCATCAGTGTATCTTTACCAATCTTACCGGTTGCCATGAGAGCTGCCTGGTAGGTGAGCTGTGCAGTTGCGAGATTGGTTGCTGTCTCTGCAAGATCAGCGTCCTCATTATCGGACTGCAAAGTCTTGAAGGTTGTGGTCTGGTCCTGAAGTCTGGAGTTGATTAGCTCAAGTCTCTTACTTCTTGTACCGTTATCGGTTACCGCAACATTCGCTTTATCAAGAGCTTCCTGGATGCTGGTGATCTTGTGCTCGAATTCCTCCTGGATGTTCTGGCGGAGGTAATCATATGCCTTCTTGCAGGCATCGATTTCGTTCTGAACAACTCTTATTTCATCCTCATCTGTGAGGTCTGCGATTTTTTCCTTAAGAGTTTCAAGAGTTGTATTTACGACATTTATCTGAGCTGCGAGCTGATCAAGGTCGTAGATGTCTCTCTTCATTGTTGTTGTGAAAACCGAATTCGCAGAGGTATTGACTGTGATTTTCTGGGAATATCCAACGTCATACTGGATATCGTGAGGTGCGTTACCGCCGTTGTAAATAACACCGTCCGCATCCACACAGCCAAACAGATTCTGAGGTCTGATGTCTCCCTGCTCCCATTCCTTCTTGTCGTAAACAACATCAATTGTGTTGGCATTGCTGATAAAAGCAAGTGAACTCAGTTTCTCTGTCAGATAATCGTTAAGAAGGATTTCACCGGTTTTTGCATTGAGATAAACCATATTGTTCAAAGTCTTTGAGTACTCCTCATAAGCTTCCAAAAACATCTCTTCATCTCTTGCGGCATTTCCGAAATTATAGCTGCTTCTCTTGGGTGCGTACTCGCCCTTGAGCTGTTTGTATGCCTCGTCAATCTCATCATCTGTGGAGGTTGAATAGAGGATATGATCGCTATCGATTTTTATTGTAGTCTCTTTGTATGAGGAGTGAATACTTCCGTTTGCTGTTACCTGAAGCACTGTCTTGGTAGCGTTTCCGTACTCATCCTGCTCGGTTGCCTTCTCGATCTTGTAGGTTCCGTCTCCGCTTACGGTTGCAACGAATTCGTTATCAACTTCAACCTTATACTGCTGACCAACGGGTCCAAGGAGCGGCATTGTAACTTCGGTATTTTCTCCATCTGAAAAGGCCAATGTTGTTACACTTGTGGTATGCATGGAAACTATCGCGCTCTCAATTCCTGTGGGAACATCGAACTGTCCGTCTCCGTCGCCGTCTGTCAGAACTCCGTCTTTACTAACTTCGAACTGATAAACATCATAGGACGTAAGATCTGTCACATTGATGATGTAACCTCTCTCGGGATGAGTGATGCTTGCTCTCTCTGCGGTGTACATATAATTGCCGACAGTTACTGTATAGGTATCTGAAAGCGGAACATATGCATTCTGCTCCACGCCTTCGCTGTTTACAAAAGTAAGATCAAAATATGTAAGATTTGTATCTGTTATTGAAGAGGTTGCTTCCTGAGCCAGATTTTCCCTGAACTTCAGCTCCGCATAGTTTCCATCTCCGACTGTGTAATCGAGGTTGTCATAGGAGCATCTGATTCTTCCGATTTCAACCTGGCGGATGTCATCCTCCTTTGTCTCATTTTTAAATCTTCCTGAGGTGCTGGTATCAAGAACGTCGCCGGCATTGAGATACTGCATATTAAGAGTTCTGCAGGACTTGCTGATATCGCCCGCGTTGAATTCGTCATTTATATCTGTGAAATTCTCTGTCGTGGGATTTGAATAGGACAGAGCTGTATCAGTCCTGAACCCTGTGAAAATATAGCGTCCGGCGTAATCAACATTACCTGTGGAATAGTACTCTGCTGAGAGAGCATCCAGCTGGGTAACGATTGTGTTGAGGTCAGCCATGGTGAGATCTTTATTCGCACCTCTGTTGGCCTGCTGAATCGCGTCCGTGAGAACATCGGTAATTGTGGAAAGGGCATCCTCAGTTACTCCCATCCAGCTCTTTGCATCCTTGGCATTTTTGTCGTAGTACTGGTCAAGCTGTGTAACTGTGGATCTGAGTCTCAAAGCTCTGATTGCAATAACCGGGTCGTCAGAAGGTCTGGCAATCTTTTTTCCTGTTGCCATCTGAGTGTTCACTTCATCCTCTGCCACCTTGTTGTTATTGATGTTGTAGAGTGAGTTGTTGTTCATTATCTTGTTGGTAATTCTCATGGTAAAACCTCTCTTTAAACTCCTGTCTGAGTTATCAGTCTGTCATAAACCTCTGTGAGCGTGTTTATCATCTTTGAGTTGAGTGTGTAGCTGTGCTCGAACTGAACAAGTGCCGAAGCTTCTTCATCCTCATCAACGCCCATTACGCTGAGTCTCTGATTTCCTATAGTCTTCTCCAGTGCTGTGTAGGTCTCTTCCAATGTGCCGGAATTGCTGGTATTGAGCGCCACATCTCCGAGAACCTTATCCAGGAACTCGCCGCTTGTAGCTCCCCTGAAGATATCTTCTTTATTGAAAAATTCGTTCAGTGTCTCAATATTTCTGTACTCCGATTCGCCCTCGGTCACATCCTGTTTGGTTGCCAGTAGATCGGAATTGCTTCGAAGTTCCCTTGTAACTGTAAAGTTTCCTGCAGTAACTTCGTAGTAGCCTTTATTGTTTGAGAGGGAAGTGAGCTGAGGATATGAAAACTGTGCGTTTGAATCCATGTCGCTCGTTCCTGTCAAAATATAGCGTCCTTCAAGTGAGTCTGCAGTGTAGCCCTTGGACATTATGTCGTTTACTCTGTCTGAAAAACGTCTTATCCACTCGTTCATCTGCTGCATGTAGTACGGAATGCCCTGATATGAAAAATCGGCTCCGACTGTTGCTGTCCTATATTTGGGAGGAGTTGTCGACCTTGTACTCTCCGCTGTAAGTATGAAGGTGTAGGTATCACCGCCGTCGTACTGCCAGTCCTCGTACGAATAAATCTTACTTGCAACTTCGATTTTTCCTGCAGCAGGAAGTGTACATTTTGTCATGTCCATAAGATCGGGATCCGAAACCTTGATTGTTACTGTTGTAAGTCCGGTCTTCTGATCTTTTACCGAGTTCTGAACTTCGCCGCTAAAGAAGAAGCTGTTGTTTCCGTCTCTCATATCGATGAGGCCCTGAAGTTCTCCGCCGATCAACTTATTATCAAGATCAAATACGTCAAGTTTGCTGGTATCGTCGCCGTCCTTAAAGCTTGTGGGTGCCCATTTGATGTCGTAAAGTCCGACGATGTCTGACTGGTTTACATTTTCATTTGCTTCTCTTGCTATACATACAAGCTTTCTGTAGGAGTAGGAATCAAGGAGCTGCTGCTTTCCTGCGATATTTACGATAAGTCTTGTTGCTCCGGTCTCACGCTCGGGATTACTTGCATCGACAACCTTGGTTTCCTTTACTTCTATATTTACTATTTTTGAAAGCTTATCAAGAAGCTCATCTCTCTGATCTCTCAGCTCATTCGCTCTTGAACCCTGCATCTCGATGATGTTGATCTGCTTGTTAAGGGAACAAATCTGTTCTGCGTAGGAATTGATCGTATCGCAGTCCATTTTTATCTCCTGGTTGATATCGTTCTGGAGCTGTTTTAATGATTCTGACATGTGGTTAAAGTAGTCGGTGATCTGTGAGAGCGATGATACGAAAGTCGCCTTGGATTCGGTAGTTCCAGAAGCCTTCATAACGTCCTGCAGCGCTGACTGCATCTTGGAGAAAAGGCTTGAGAACCCAGTTGTTCCATCGTCCTTAAAGTACTCCTCTGCCAACTCATTGAAGTAATTTCTCTGAGATACTCTTCCGAGAAGTGACTCGTTGGTTCTGTACTTGACGTCGTAGAACTCATCTCTTACTCGCTCAATCGCGATGGTGTCAACACCGGCACCTGCGCATCCATAAGTTGTGAAAACTCTGAGCGCATCCGATGCTCTCTGATCAACCTTCTGTCTGCTGTATTCATCGGTATTGGCATTGGCGATATTATTTGCTGTTGTATTAAGTGCTGCGTTCGCCGCTCTAAGTCCCGATGCAGCTATGTTTAATCCAAAAAATGTTGAAGGCATATCTTTTCCTTTCTTTAGCCTTCCCCCTGGGGGCGCTCGACGTCCGGGGTTGCTACTCGTCCGGGGGACGAGTGCTTAGCAACGACCGGAGTGGAACGTAGACCGTCGGTTCAGCGCGGACCGAAGCGGAGCGAAGACAGGTGGCACGAAGTGCCGGATGAGGGGATTACGAGCCAAGCGCCGTAACCACGTGCTCGAGCATCTCGCTGACTACATTTATATATCTACTCGATGCATTGAATGCATTCTGGAACTTAATCATGAATTCAAGTTCTTCATCACTTGATACTCCGACGATCTGCTCTCTCGCGTTAGATACTGCAGACACTGTCAGTTCCTGATTGGACTTGATTCCCTTATATACATCACCTGAGTTCGCAACCTGTGAAACCAGCATGTTGTAATATCCTACGAAATCAGTCTTTGTTGCCACGTTGGGGTTGATGAGATATTTTGCTGTGGTGAAAGCACTCTTCAGCTTCTCAACCGTATCATTATCTTCACTTCCGTCTGCGAGGAGGAACTTCATTGCTGTGGGCTCTGCCATATAAAGCGGATTAACTGCGATGTTGGTGATTATGTAGCCCTTTCTGTTTTCTCCTGCCTTGTGATTTTCATCGATGTCGTAGTTGAGGCAATCCTCTTCGTTAAGGACTTTGAAAAGATCGTAATCGGAAGTTCTTCCTTCCACCTCACCGAGAGTTACGGGGTTACTTCCCGCATCCTCATACACCTGATTTATTGCTGTGCAGATATTCTTGATCATCTGGTCGAACTCTGCTTCCACGTTCATGATAACTGACTGTGCGATGTTTGTATTGTAGTAGGCACCTGTCGGATCATCTGTTATATCGTGATAATTTGCGTGGTGGTCACCTCTTGCAAGAAGTGTTGAGCGGAGTTTTCCGATATCTGTGTTCATTGCTGTGGAGACTGTCTGTGTAAGGTCAAATACCTTAGCTCCTCTAATATCTGTTACTACCCATTCTTCCTGGATAGGATCGTATTCTTTCTTTGCTGCGAACTCCCAGTAAGGAGTGTTATATCCTGAAGGGCTTCCGCCTTTATCTGCCGGAAGTGTATTGTCACATGCCATGTGGTTCACATGATCTGTTGTTACGAACTGTGTTCCCTCAAACTGTACAAGTACATTTCCGAAGATGTCTTCGTAGTAGCTAATTCTTCCGAGCTCTCCGAGCTGATCGAGAAGAAGATTTCTCTCATCTCTAAGATCGTTTGCATGCTCCTGATTTCCCGACTCTATCTCAACTATCTGAAGGTTAAGCTCTTTTATCCTGTCACCGATCTTATTGATCTGCTCAACCAGATCCGCAACCTTGAGATCCATGTTATCCTGGTAATTTGTGAGTCCTTCGTACACACTGTTCGCTCTTGTGATAAACTCGTTAGCTCTTGTCACGAGGGTGCTCTGGTTAACCGCAGATGTGGGATTTTTACTCATCTCCTGAACCGCTACCCAGAGGTTACTGAGAGAATCCGCGAACTCATTTCCGTTCATCTCCTGAAGCTGATCCTCGATCTCTTCAAGGGTTGTAACAGACACATCATAGAAAGCCTGTCTTCCTGACTCCTGCCTGTAGCTCTGGTCAAGGAACAAACTTCTGACCTGTTTACAATTGTTGTAAACAACTCCGAGTCCTGTCTGTTTCCAGGAAATTATTCTGAAATCCTTTTCAGTGGTGATGTAAGGGCGAGTGCCCTGTGAAACCTGTTGTCTCGTATAGCCTTCCGTGTCTATATTTGACATATTGTGGGCGGTGGTGTTCAGAGCGTTACTTGATGTCTGAAGTCCCGATGCTCCAATATATAAGCTTCCCATTAAAGATGCCATGTATTTACCTCATTGCCTATGTGAGCTTGTCTAGATATCCCTTTTCCGGACTGACATCTGCTGTTTTGGTAAGGGCTATCCCTGTCAATTACACTATTACTCATATAATGTATCGGTTAATTTGGCTATTTACTTATATATATGCGCTCACTTTTTTTCTGTTTTCTCTTACCGTTTTTCATGCATAAAAATAAGTCTATTTCATGTTTTCACAGAAGTAGACTTATGTTTTTCAGGAAAAATCTTCTTTATATTGTTAATCCGTAAATCCATTTCTTCAAAATTTGAAAATTGACTTACACCTATGCCAAAGTTTACTTTATTACAATTATTTAACATCACTGCTTCGCATCAAACCTTCCCATAGGTGCAACCCCGATCAGATCACCTCTGGTGCCGGCTTTTCTTGTATAGTTTGCAGTTTCAGGTGCACGTCTTGCTGCCTGAATGATATTCATCTCATACTGAACCATCTCAAGTGAACTCTGAAGCAGAATCTGGTTCTGATCATTAACTCTCTGAACATTTTCTGCCAGTGATTTAAGCTTGTCTCTCATCTGTGCAAGACTTCTCTGCTCATTGGGCCTTGAATCAAGCATTCTGATAAGTTCGATAAGCTTGAGATTGTTGCCCTTCTCTCCTATTACATCGGCGATAGCGTCCATGGCAGCTTCTCTTTCTTTGTCCACAGCTGCAATAAGGGAAACCACAGCCTGCTCATCTCCTGAAATCTTGGAAAGTTCTTTCAGATCTCTCTGGATTATCACCGGTGTCTTCTTGCCGGACAAAACCAGAAGTCTTTCATATAATGCACATTCTCTGTCAAGAGCATCAACAAGATTCTGTAATAAGCTTGCCATAGTACTACCTCCAGATGAAGTTCGGTAGTGTCAAATTTACTACCCGTTTTTAGTTCTAAAACCTTGATTTATTGGGAGTCCAAAATAAAAAGAGCATTGACCCCCTCTTTTGGTATAATGTCAATCGCCAAACCAACATTCCCAGAAAAGGAAACAATGCTCATGGACATTATACTTTATTTACTTCAACTCATTCAACAGCTCTATCAGCAGAACTGCTGGCTGATAAATTTTATCTGCAGATATATACCTCTTAAGCAGTGGGCTTTCGATGATTCCCATTCTCCCAAATATCAGAAGTTCAAAGTTGATGAACTTCCAAAGATTGTCTACTACCATCAGGATTGGGACTGGAAGGACCTTAACAACTACTATACTCAGCGCTATGGCAACCCCGTTAAACCAATCAAAAGACGTTCAGAATGCGATATCCCGGAGGAATGTTCTTGTCCATCATGTCATGCACCACAGCCATATCTCTACAAGAACAATGGTAAAGCTGGACAGCTCATGTGTAAGATCTGCCAGACTACTTTTACGCCTGAGGACAATCGCTTTGATAAACAGTTATCTTTAAAATGTCCTCACTGCCAGCATACTCTTGTACGTATAAAAGACCGTAAGCACTTCGCCATCCATAAGTGTGTTAATCCCAAATGTCCTTACTATCTCAGCAACCTTAAAAAAGTCGATAAAGAGGATCTATCCGAAGAGAATGGCAAGTATAAATACAAGCTTCACTACATCTATCGCGAATTCTCGATAGATTTTTTTAAGATGGATTTGAACTCTCTTCCAAAGAATGCATCATCACTTAAGTTCAGCAAACATAACGCTT
This sequence comes from Butyrivibrio sp. ob235, assembly GCF_900109475.1. NCBI lineage: Bacteria > Bacillati > Bacillota > Clostridia > Lachnospirales > Lachnospiraceae > Butyrivibrio > Butyrivibrio sp. ob235. The sequence goes on along the minus strand of NZ_FOBE01000030.1, from coordinate 1,041 downwards.
ATATCATGTCTCTGTGTCTGACCTTTCACGTAAACCTGGGCTTATCTCTCCGTAAAACACGGCAGGCATTATCTGATCTGTACGGTATATCCATATCCCATCAGCAGATCGCCAACTACTGCAAAACAGCAGCCATATGCGTCAAACCTTTCGTTGATGACTATCCCTATGAGAAGGGATCTGTTTTTACCGCCGACGAAACATATATCAAAGTCCGTGGTATAAAAGGCTATATCTGGTTCATCTTAAATGCAGCTACCCGCGCAATCATCGGTTATCAGGTATCCGACAACCGTGGTGTTGGTCCATGCATTCTTGCAATGAGAATGGCTTTTAAGGGTATCACTGAACTTCCGAAGAACTTCAAGTTTATCGCTGATGGATACAGTGCGTATCCTCTGGCTGCCCAGCAATTCTTCAGGCAGTTTGGAGATAAGTTCAAGTTTGAAATCACCCAGGTAATAGGCTTGCAGAATGATGATGAAGTATCCACAGAGTTCCGTCCCTTCAAGCAGATGATAGAGCGTCTGAACCGTACCTACAAAGCCTCATATCGCATTACAAACGGCTTCGATAATTACGATGGTGCCAACTATGATCTGACTCTCTGGGTTGCCTACTACAACTTCCTGAGGCCTCACAAGCACAATGGATATAAACCTCCAGTTGTAGACGAGATACTGTCAAATGCCGAAAATATGCCAGCACGATGGCAAACGATGATCTACTTCGGACAGAAGAAAATCCTGGAACTTCAGTCAGCTGATTGCTCTTAGATTCTGAGCCTGAGGTAATAACCCAGCCACCGCGTTAGCGGCATTGCCCTTGATGGCACAATAAATAACTGCTAAACTGCTGAAATCGACGGAGAAAACCTGATTGCTCTTGAGTTCTTCGCCGTCGGTGATTAACCGTCAGCAGTTATTTATTGTGCTGTCAAGGGTGGCGTCCGGTTACCTCAATGTAAATATCTGCGATTTTCAAGGTTCATCTGAGCCTATTTTTTTGACTCAGTTTTTTCATAGATCATTTGACACTATC
>NZ_FOBE01000025.1:0-71537 GCF_900109475.1 Butyrivibrio sp. ob235 | reverse complement strand
TTTCTGGTGTAAAATGGTGTAGATTTTATAGTAATAATGTTAAGAAATCCCTTAAATAAGGGAAAAAGGAGATAAAAGATGAAACTAGGAATCGTCGGGCTCCCGAACGTCGGAAAGAGTACCCTTTTTAATTCACTTACAAATGCAGGAGCGCTTGCAGCGAACTATCCTTTCGCAACAATTGATCCTAATGTGGGAATCGTTGCTGTACCGGATAAGAGATTGCAGCTCCTCGGTGACCTTTATAATTCCAAGAAGGTAACACCTGCTACAATCGAGTTCGTTGATATAGCAGGTCTTGTAAAAGGCGCATCTAAGGGCGAGGGTCTTGGAAATCAGTTCCTTGCAAACATTCGTGAGACAGATGCAATTGTGCATGTCGTAAGATGCTTCGATGATCCCAATGTGGTTCATGTTGACGGTTCGGTTGACCCTGCAAGAGATATTGAGACAATCAACTTAGAGCTTGTTTTCGCTGATCTCGAGGTTTTGGAGAGAAGAATTGCCAAGACTACCAAGGCAGCAAGAATGGATAAGACAGCAGCCAAGGAACTTGAGCTTCTTAATAAAATTAAGGAAGTTCTCGAGGGCGGCAAGATGGCAAGAGAGCTCGAGCTTGATGATGAGGATGAGAAGGCACTTATGAATACCTACGACCTTCTTACATGGAAACCGGTAATCTATGCAGCTAACGTTCTTGAGGATGATCTTGCTGACGACGGCGCTTCCAATAAATATGTAGCAGCAGTTCGCGAGCTTGCGGCAAAGTCCGGTAGTGAAGTTTTTGTAATCAGTGCTCAGATTGAAGCCGAGATTTCAGAGCTTGAGGCTGATGAGAAGGCTGAGTTCCTTGAGAGTATGGGACTTTCCGAGTCCGGTCTTGATAAGCTTATCGCAGCAAGCTACAGAACTCTCGGTCTTATGAGCTTCCTTACTTCCGGTGAGGATGAGACCAGAGCCTGGACCATCAAAATCGGAACCAAGGCTCCTCAGGCAGCAGGTAAGATCCACACAGACTTTGAGAGAGGTTTCATCAAGGCTGAAGTTATAAATTACGAGGATCTTCTTCGTGAAGGCTCACTTGCAGCAGCAAGAGAGAAGGGCCTTGTAAGAATGGAAGGAAAAGAATACGTCGTTCAGGACGGAGATGTAATACTATTTAGATTCAATGTATAAAAAGAATAGAGGCGTACAAAAGAGGCGTGTTTTGCGCCTCTTTTTATTTTGCCAAATTGGGAAGATAGATGTGTTGACTTTTGATGTATTAATGATATCATAATGATATCAGATAGATGAACGGTTTTGATTCCGGTTCGTCGGAAACAATAAATGGAGGTATGTTATGGAAACTACTCAGTATGACAACAAGACATTATTTAAATACCTTCGATGGGTATTTATCATTGCCTGGGTAATGCAGGTTGCAGTATGGATGCTGTATCAGAACGGAGGGGCGGCGGTAGGTCAGCTCCTGATGGCAGTTATGATGTATGTGCCGCTTGTTGCAACACTGATATCCGGAGTAAAGCTTAAGGGAATGGGCTGGAAGCCTAAATTCAAGGGGAATGTCGGAACACTGCTGTTTTCATGGTTTGGTCCGTTTCTTCTTACACTGATAGGCGCAGCTATATACTTCCTTATTTTCCCTAAGCATCTTGATCTGACAGGACAGTATATAATGGCTGCTTCAGGAGAGGCAGGAGAAGCCGCTATGAAGGCACTTGAAGCACAGGGGCTTACCTATCAGACATACATGCTTATTACATCTGCTTCTTCAGCACTGTATGCACCGCTTTTAAATATGTTCGTAGCGGTCGGTGAGGAAGCAGGCTGGAGAGGATATATGTCTCCCGTCCTTAAGGAGAAATTCGGCAGAACAAAGGGCATCATAATCGGCGGCATTATCTGGGGCATGTGGCACTGGCCTCTCATAGGCTTCATCGGATATGAATACGGCCCCAGCTATTTCGGATTCCCTGTTACAGGAATGCTGGTATTTTGCATATTCACAATTACACTTGGAATTTTGTGTGACGCGGTTTATGAAAAGAGCGGATGTATTTGGTTTCCTGCAATTTTCCACGGATCAATAAATGCCGCAGCAACTATTCCGATAGCGTTATGTGTGCCGGATACCGGCAACTACAGGCTTTTAGGACCTGCACCAAATGGTGTTTTGGCTGGACTGCCAATAATTATCATTGCAATACTAATATTTAAATCAAGATACTTTTCAACAAGGACAGAATAATTCAGGAGGTGAATATTATGAATGAAAATGTAAAAGAAAAAGTTATAACCGGACATAAAAATGGAATGGCAGTAATGATAACAGTTACAGTACTGTATTTACTTGCTATTGTGGTGCTTGTGTTTTCCGCAATGGGACTTGACGGCGCTTCGGTATACATAACTGCCGCATTAGGAGAAGGCGCTAATCTTTTGATTTTTATTATAAGCATAATTTACATAGCGATCGGCTGGTTCCCTTATCTTGGACTTAAGGCTATTAAGCCCGGTGAAGCGCTGGTGCTCACGCTTTTTGGAAAATATGTCGGAACACTTAAAGAGGATGGATTCTACTTTGTAAATCCTTTCTGCACAGCTTTCAATCCTGCTGCTGATACAAAGCTTGGTCAGAGCGGAGATATCGCTGATAATAAGAAGATTGCAGGTATAACTATTAACAGCGGTGAAATGCAGCTCACAGGAGCAGGATCATCAAAGAAGATATCACTTAAGGTTATGACTCTCAGCAATTCCAGACAGAAGGTCAACGATCTTCTCGGTAATCCTGTTGAGGTTGCAGTTGCTGTTATGTGGAAGGTGACTGATACTGCAAAAGCAGTATTTGCTGTTGATAACTTCAAGGAATATCTTTCGCTTCAGAGTGATACGGCTGTAAGAAATGTGGTTAAGCTTTATCCTTATGACATCACCGAAAATGTTGATACCACCGGTGACGGACTGGCTGATGACGGAAGTCTTCGCGGCTCCACGGAACTTGTTGCACGCCGTATCAGAGATGAGATTCAGGTAAAAGTTGCCGATGCCGGAATCGAGATAGTTGATGCAAGAATTACCTACCTTGCTTATGCTCCCGAGATTGCAGCTGCAATGCTTCAGAGACAGCAGGCAGCAGCAGTAGTGGATGCCAGAAAGCTCATTGTTGACGGCGCGGTTGGAATGGTTGAACTTGCTCTTGAGAGACTTAATGAAAAAGAGCTGGTTGAACTTGATGAGGAGAGAAAGGCAGCTATGGTATCCAATCTTCTCGTAGTTCTTTGCGGAAACCATGACGCACAGCCTGTTGTTAACTCAGGAAGTCTGTACTAATGGCAGAGAAAAAGCAGGTCCCGCTTCGCCTGAGTGCCAAGTTGTACGATGCCATCGCTGCCTGGGCAGAGGATGACTTCCGCTCGGTAAACGGACAGATTGAATATCTTCTCACGGAATGTGTGAAGCAGAGAAAAAAAGACGGCAAATATGTTTCAGAACATTTAGATGAGCCGCCGGAACTTGATATTTGAACAAAGCCTTCCCCTCATCCGGCACTTCGTGCCACCTTCCCCCAAAGGGGGAAGGCTTTAATCGAGGAAGGCATAATTTTACAATTTGGCTATTCCGTACGCATCCAGATCATGTCCCAGCAATTCCATAATTCTCAGCTCATCCATTGCATCTATTACTGCGTTGTGAGTTTCGCAGTAACTTGCATTTCCACTGATCATTCTCAATATATTTTCAACGGAATATCCACTTTTCAACCGGCCGCTTTTACATAAAGCGGCACTGGCCGGAATGAAGCTGTTGAACTGCTTATATGCAGCCAGTCTCATGATATCGAACCAATCGAAGTCCGAGAGCTCTTCCAAATGACCGTAGTCAAATTTAGCATTGTAAGCGTATAAACTACCAACACCGTTTTCCCTCAGGTAATTGCTGATGTCAGCCATTGCCGCCTCTCTGGAGGCTACTGCCTTCGGAATGTTTTTCGCAATATTCAGAACGCTTGAATACATCCCGCCTTTTCTGTATTCGGGATCAATAATATAATACTTCGCACCAACACACTTAAAAGTACTCGCATCCGCAAGTGCGATACCGATAGACATTACCTCGTTATACCAATTGGTTTCGGTGTCTATTACAGCGATAGTGCTATGTGAGTTGGGAGCTTCTTGGGGAACTTCTTTTGGAACCGGAGCGGAGGCGCTTTTTAGTGCGCCTTTTGCTATGTTATTTACTGCGGTACTTCTGTTGGATGTTCCTGAACCTCGTTTATTCGATGCATTAGCAGAAGGGTTTTTTATCATATTTAAAAATTCAAGTGAAGTATTGTGACTCATTTTTTAAAAATCCTTTTGGTAAATTTGCATTGCAGCATGTTATATCTTAAATGATTTTGGGTTAAGAGACAATGCCATGAGTAAGTGGCGAGGTTGACAGATACCTCTATATGTGTTTCAATATCTACTATTATTTTTTCCATTTCTTCAATATGAATTCGTCATATTGTTTTTTCCATTTTTGTTTTCATAATTTTTACATAGGGAAAGGAGGAGAACTGTTATATTCCCAAAGTATGATTTTTTATCACAATTACAGGAAAGAGAAGCGTTATTAAAGAGAGAGGTGAATAAGAGAAAAAAACGTATAGCAAATGCGCCGGAAGGCAGTCTTAGAATAGCTACAACGGGAGGGAAGAGCCACTACTATCTTGGGATAAAGGGGCATAGGAAGAGTGAATATATTAAAAGAGAAGATTCTGACCTGGTTAGCGAACTTGCGCAAAAGAGGTATGATTTGAAATTTGTTAGTGAAGCTGAGAAGGAGCAGAAGAGGATTTATTCATTTTTACGGGGCTATTCAGATAATATACCCGGACTTATTTCCGGATATCCTTCGGAATTAAAACAAAAACTCGATTTTGCAGACATGCCTGATGATGATTATGTCCATGATTGGCAACAGTTTGAGTATGTGCCCAAGAAATTTGATGAAGAAATGCCATATCATGTGACGGTAAGAGGAGAAAGAGTACGATCCAAATCTGAGGAGATGATAGCCAACGCATTGTTTTCAAGAGGAATTCCGTATAGGTATGAGTGCCCGATAATTCTGAGTAATGGGCAGGTGCGTTATCCGGATTTTACAATCCTAAAACCGGGGACTAGGGAGGAAATTTTTCTAGAGCATTTAGGGATGCTGGATAATCCTGAATATCTTGAAAATAATATGAAGAAGTTCAGAGAATATGAGAATAACGGAATAATTTTGGGGCGGAATTTGCTTGTTACTTATGAAAGTTCAAAGCAACCGTTAAATTCACGAATAGTGGAGAAGTTTATTGAGGCTCATTTTGGCAAGATATCTGTGCATTAATTCAAAATGGCCAAAACATAGATGCTTTTTTAGGGGGAATCTGTGTTTAGGCTGTAAATTAAGAAAACACAGATGGATATAGTAGGGATGGTCTGTGTTTTGAGAAGAAAAGCCCAAAACACAGAATGCTATAGTGGTTAGAGTCTGTGTTTTGAAAGAAAATGCCCAAAACAAAGAAGGCCATAGCGTTAGGCATCTGTGACCTGGAAGAAAAAGACAAAAACACAGATGGCGACTAATAATGCATCTGTGTTTTGAATGAAAGAACTAAAAACACAGACAGCCCTCGCAGAAAGAGTCTGTGAAATAAAAGAAAACATATAAAACACAGAACCCCTAAAATATTTAATATTTAATAAAAATTTCCCAAATTACTCCAAAAGAACAATACAGACAAGATATGCTAAACAGAAAACTTAAACCACAATATCTTGTATGGGCGAGCCTCCCACCGGACGGTGGGAGGCATTTTTGCGCCTAAATTCAGCGATAAAGCCGCCAGACAGAGGTTGTTAAATGAAGAAAAAAGGTATATTATACATTTAGGTGGAGGAATGTGGTGCAGAGTGGGCGATTGTGGTGGATAATAACACAGACCTGCCAAAAACAATCAATCACAAAAAATAAGTTGACGAATCAGAACAATCCACCTTACCGGTGAAGAAACTATGGGAAAGGCGTACAAAGGCGAATACAGCCATTCAATCGATGCAAAAGGGCGACTGATCATCCCGGCCAAGTTTCGCGATCTGCTGGGAGAGCAGTTTGTGGTAACGAAGGGCTTTGATGGATGTCTTTTTGTGTTTGATCAGGAAGGTTGGGATGCCTTTGAGGAGAAACTCAAGGCGCTGCCTATGGATATACCCGGTGCAAGACAACTTGGAAGATTCTTCATGGCAGGAGCAGATGATGTCGAGCTTGATAAGCAGGGAAGAATACTTCTTAAAGCAAACTGGCTAAGCCACGCTTCTATAGAAAAGGATGCAATTGTTGCAGGTGTCGGCAATAGAGTTGAAATCTGGAGCAAGGAGAAGTGGGAAGAAGCAACAAGCTTTGATGATATCGATAGCATAGCAGCGAAAATGAGTGAATATGGCTTAAGCATCTAAGTCATGTGCCTGGTACAAGGAAAGAAAACAATATGGAATTCAAGCATTACTCAGTGCTTCTAAATGAAGTGATTGAAAACCTGAATATAAAGCCTGACGGCATATACGTTGACGGTACACTGGGCGGTGCGGGACATTCCTCACACATAGCCGAAAAACTCTCTGATAAAGGAAAACTCATTGGAATTGACCAGGACGAAGATGCAATTAAGGCGGCAACAAAGCGCCTCGAACCTTTTGGCGACAGAATCACCGTTATTCGTGACAACTATGAAAATGCGGTAAGCAGAGTAAGAGACCTTGGAATAGAGGGTGTTGACGGAATCCTCCTGGATCTCGGAGTTTCATCCTTTCAGCTGGATAACGAGGAGCGCGGTTTTACCTACAGATTCGACACACCTCTTGATATGAGGATGGACAGACGCCAGGAACTGACCGCGGGAACAATAGTGAATGAATTTTCCGAGATGGAAATATTTCATATTATAAGAAATTACGGCGAAGACAAATTTGCCAAGAACATTGCAAAGCATATAGTAGCGAGAAGAGCGGAAAAGCCTATAGAAACAACCTTTGAACTCAATGAGATTATAAAGGCTGCAATTCCCGCAAGAATGAGAGAAAAGGGAGGGCATCCTTCAAAGAGAACTTATCAGGCGCTGAGAATTGCCTGTAACAGAGAGTTGGATGTTCTGGAGAATTCTCTTGACGGAATGATCGATTTTCTTAATCCCGGAGGAAGAATCTGTGTAATAACCTTCCACTCTCTTGAGGACAGAATAGTAAAGAACAACTTCAGGAAAAATGAAAATCCCTGTACATGCCCGCCGGAGATCCCGATCTGCGTATGCGGCAAGAAATCAAAAGGAAAGGTAATAACAAGAAAACCGATAATTCCTTCCGAAAAGGAACTTGAAGAAAACTCAAGAAGCGCCAGTGCAAAGCTGAGAGTTTTTGAAAAAATAGAATCATGAGGGTGTATAGTAACGAGGAAATATATATGGAAAAGAGATATGTATACGGTAATACCGCAAGACAACTGAATGAGCCAAGAAGACAGACTCGAAGAGAGATGCCGCTCCATGAGGTTAAGCGCAAGGAGGCTAAGAAACGCGCGTCTCACATGAGCCTTGGATATTTGTTGTTTTTGTCACTTGCAGTTTTGGCTACAGGGGTTATACTTACTTGGTATATAACTCTTCAGTCGGAAATAACTTCAAGTGTTAAGGAAGTGTCCACTTTGGAGGCACAGCTCAATACCTTGAAGCAGGACAATGATGAGGCGTATAACAAGGCTGTAAGCAGTCTTGATTTGGAGGAGATAAAGCGAATCGCTATAGGGGAGTACGGTATGACCTATGCTACTGATGGTCAGATCGTATCTTATTCCGGTGGCAGTGGCAATGATTATGTAAGACAGGTTGCACCTATACCGGATGGTAATTGAAAAAAGTTATGAGAACTAAAAGAAGTAAAGCACAAAAATTTACAATAGGGATGAAAAAGAAGCTGTTAGTGCTGTTCATAATAGTACTGACAGCTTTTGTTGGTTTGAGTATCAGACTGATCCTCATAAACAGGGACAACGGTAAGGAATATGAAAAGCAGGTTTTGTCCCAGCAAAAGTATGATTCCAGCACAATACCTTACAGACGCGGTGAGATACTTGATGCCAACGGGACAGTGCTGGCATACAGTGAGAAGGTTTACAACATTGTTCTTGATGCCAAGCTTGTTTTATCGGGAAAAGATAATAAGTATCTGGATCCCACGGTCAGTGCGCTTGTGAGATGCTTTGGCTTTGATGAGGGAGAAATCAGAAACTATATTTCCGATAACCCCGAGTCGCAGTACTATGTCCTGTCAAAACAGCGCACCTATGATGAAATCAGCGAATTCCAGGGGCTTATTACAATAGGCAGCGAAACCTACGACGAAAATGTACAGGGCGTGTGGTTTGAGGAAAACTACATCCGAAAATACCCTAACGGCTCAATGGCATGCGATGTTGTCGGATTTACAACAAGTGACAACAACGGCGTATTCGGACTTGAGGAATATTACAATGATGTCTTAAGCGGCAGTAACGGACGTACCTACGGCTACCTCGACGAGGATTCGAACCTTGAGAGAACAACAATCCCGCCGACGGACGGAAACAGCATAGTTACAACTATAGACGGTAACCTTCAGTCAATCGTCGAGAAGTACCTTCAGGAATTCAATGATACCTATAAGGATGCATTTCGCCAGGGAAACGGCGCGAACAATATCGGTTGTGTGATCATGGATGTCAATAATGGTGATGTCCTTGCGATGGCCAGCTATCCCAAATTTGATCTTAACGATACCAGAAATACCGACAATCTCATCGGAATGCCCAGGGTAGATGAGAGAGGTCTGAAAATAGCGGGCGAGAGTATATATGATTCCGGAGTTTACATTACGCAGGAGATGCTCGATGGCATGAGCGAAGATGAAAAAATGTGGAACCTCAACGCTCTCTGGAGAAATTTCTGTATATCTGATACCTATGAGCCGGGTTCGGTCGCAAAGCCTTTTACAGTGGCAACGGGACTTGAAGCGGGCTGCATTACAGGCAATGAAGTATATGAATGTACCGGAAAAATGGATATCGGCGGACACGAGATTTACTGCCATAACAAGTACGGTGATGGCGCGGTTTCCGTTGAAAGAGGTATAGAGATTTCCTGTAACGTTGCTATGATGAAAATCGGCCAGACAATAGGTGCCGATACCTTCGCGAAATTCCAGAAAAGCTTTGGCTTTGGCCTTAAGACCAATATAGACCTTGCCGGAGAAGCCAGGACGGAAGGACTCACCTACAGTGCAAACGATATGGGTTCCACCGAGCTTGCAACAGGCACGTTCGGACAGGGCTTTAACGTGGACATGATTGAGATGATCTCTGCGTTCAGTTCACTGGTAAACGGCGGCAATTTTTATGAGCCCCATGTTGTAAAGAAAATTCAGAATTCTTCAGGAGCTACGATTAAGAGCATTGAGCCTAAGATACTCAGACAGACAGTCTCGGAGTCGACTTCAAAGAAGGTTATAGAATTCTGTAATCAGGTTGTTGCAGGTGAAGAAGGTACCGGTAAGACTGCAAGACCTGCAGGATATATGATAGGTGGTAAAACAGGTACAGCGGAGACTATTCCGCGTAAGAATCAGCAGTACGTAGTATCTTTCATGGGATATGCTCCCGCTAATGATCCTAAGATTGCGATCTATGTTGTTGTAGACAGACCTAACGCAATGGATCAGGCTGATGCCAAGTTTGCGACAAGAGTTGTAAAAAAGGTGCTTACAGAGGCTCTTCCTTACCTGAACATACCTATGACTGAGCCTGTGACAGAAGAAGAGCAGGCTGAGCTTGATGCTTTGAGAGAGAAGGAAATTATGATGGCAGCTGCTGAGAAGACAGAAGCCACAGTGGATGAGAATGGTAACCCGATTCTTGATGAGAACGGCAATCCGGTTACCGCGGAGCAGGGAACACCTCTTTTGGATGAGGACGGTAATCCGGCGCTGGATGAAAATGGTAATCCTGTTATGCAGAACACCGGCGATGAAGTTTCCGGTGGCGATGCCGAAGATGGAGACCTCGATGAAGACAGTATCTGGGAGAAGATTCCGGAGGATGAACTTCCCGAAAACACTGAGCCTGTATGGAAGTCGTTTGAAATAGACGAGGAAACGGGGTATTATATTGACCCGGAAACAGGCGATCTGATTAATCCCGAGGATGGTCATTCTATCAGCGGTGACGGACTTCCGGACTATAACCCGCCTGAAACTGAAGATTCTGTGGGAGACTGATTTATTATTTGGAAGGAATAACTATGTTAGCTAAAGATATAATCGGCAAAAATGTACTTGTGATAGGAACCGGCATTTCTGGAATAGGAAGTGCGAAATTACTTGGAAAAGTAGGAGCAAAGCCTGTAATTTTTGATGAAAACACAAAGGTTACCGTGGAGGCTGTAAAGGAAAAGCTTGCGGGCTATGAAGGAACGGAACCTGAGATAATTATCGGAGAACTCTCTGATGAAGTTATAAAGGATTTGGTGCTTGTTGTTCCTAGCCCGGCAGTTCCGCTTGATTCGGATCTTATTCTTCGTCTTAAGGAGGTGGGACTCCCTATCTGGAGTGAGATAGAACTCGCTTTCAATTTTGCCAAGGGAAGTCTCGTGGCCATAACGGGAACAAACGGCAAGACTACTACAACAACCCTTGTGGGCGAGATTATGAAGGCTCATTTTGCATCCACATATGTTGTGGGAAATATTGGCTATTCCTATGCGGAGAGAGCTCTTGAGATGACGGATGATACGGTTTCAATCGGAGAGATCAGCAGCTTTCAGCTTGAAGCTGTGGAGAATTTTCATGCGAAGGTTTCCGCGATTCTCAACGTTACTCCGGACCATTTGAACAGACATCACACCATGGAGTGCTATGCCTCCATGAAAGAAAATATTACAAATAATCAGACTAAGGACGACACCTGCGTGCTCAATTATGACAATGAGTATACCAGGGCTTTTGCCGAAAGATGTCCTGCAAAGGTGGTGTTCTTTTCATCATCGGGGAAGCTTGATGAAGGCTTTTTCCTTGACGGAGAGGATATAATGCTCGCCGAAAACGGTAAGGCCGAGAAAGTTATGAATGTTCACGAGATGAACCTCGTCGGAACCTGCAATTATGAGAATGTGATGGCTGCCATCGCAATGGGACTTGCGATGGGAGTTCCTATGGATACAATACTTGGCGTTGTCCGCTCGTTCAAAGCGGTTGAACACCGTATCGAATTTGTTGCCACAAAAAACGGCGTTGATTACTACAACGATTCGAAGGGAACCAATCCCGATGCCGCAATCCAGGGAATAAAGGCTATGTGCAAGCCTACATATCTCATAGGCGGCGGATATGATAAGGGAAGTGAGTACGATGAATGGATCGAGGCTTTTGACGGCAAGGTTAAAAAGCTTGTTCTCATCGGTGTTACCAAGCAGAAGATAGCAGACTGTGCAAAAAAGCATGGTTTTAATGATTATGTATTTATGGAGACTTACGAGGAAGCACTTAAGTATTGCAGTGATAATGCTGTTTCGGGAGAAGCTGTGCTTCTTTCACCCGCCTGTGCAAGCTGGGATATGTTCCCCAGCTATGAGGTAAGAGGGCAGCAGTTCAAGGATTATGTGAATAATCTGTAAGTTTTAAAGGGGGATTTTGTATGGAGGCTGCAAGAATGGCAGGAGCTACAAGAACGGCAAGGTCTGGCGCGTTTGCCACTCGCGGTATGGATAGACCCGTATCTAAGAAAAAAGTTAAAAAAGAAGTCTATGTTGATTACAGCATGGTCTTTGTTGTGCTCTTCTTGCTGGTATTTGGCCTTGTTATGCTATATTCTACCAGCTCGTATGAAGCGACTTTGAAAAAGGGCGATTCGGCATATTACCTGAAGCATCAGCTTATACCGACTGTTTTGGGAGTTGGTGTGATGATAGTGGTGTCGAGAATTCCGTATCAGATATATAAAAAATTCGCATCTATAGCGTATGTGTTATCTATAGTGCTTGTCCTTCTGGTTAAAACTCCTATGGGAATGACGATTAACAAGGCATCCAGATGGATTAAGATAGGCGGAGTATCTGTTCAGCCCGCAGAGGCTGCAAAGCTGGCGATGATTATCGCGCTGGCAACATTTATCAGTAAGCTTAGCAGGAACATAACCAACCCTAAGGCATTCTGGATAGTACTGTCTGTGCCTCTTCCGGTATGCTTCCTGGTATGGAAGGTTACGAGTAACTTAAGTTCCGCAATTATTATTTTCTGTATCGCTTTTGCAATGCTCTTTATATCAACTCCGGGCTACAGGCGCTTTATTGCCATATCCGGATCGGTGGTCGGAGCAGCTGCCGGCGTGGTTTTCTTTGTTAAAAAAGCAGGCTTTAACAGCAGCATGAACTTCCGTTTCGTCCGTATTCTTGCATGGCTTGATCCTGAAGCATATGTAAACGATAAGGGTTATCAGACACTTCAGTCCCTCTATGCAATTGGCTCAGGCGGCCTTTTTGGAAAAGGTCTGGGAGAGAGTATGCAGAAACTCGGATTTATTCCCGAGGCTCAGAACGACATGATTTTTTCAATCATTTGTGAGGAGCTGGGAATTGTCGGTGCGATAGCAGTTATGCTCATGTTTGTTATTCTTATTTACAGAATGATGGTTATTGCCCAGAATGCACCGGATATGTATGGAGCTCTTCTTGTTATCGGAGTTATGGCGCATATTTCTATCCAGGTTATTCTGAATATAGCCGTTGTAACCAATACCATCCCCAATACGGGAATCACACTTCCTTTCATCAGCTACGGTGGAACCGCTGTGCTTTTCCTGCTTACAGAGATTGGAATCGTGTTTAATGTTGCAAGACATATAGACGTTTAAGGACTTTATGTAAATGGCAAGAAAGAGAAGACGAGTAAAAAGAAGAAGAACACATGCTCCTCGAATGAGCTTTGGGGAGCTGTTTTTTCTGCATAAGAGCCTTTTTATAATTGGAGCGATAATACTTATCGTTCTGATTGCGGCAATTTCGGCACTTTCGTATTTTGCGCATAATTACACCATCACAAATGTCTATGTTGACGGTAATGTGCATTATACCGATGAAGAGATTATGAACATGGTCATGACAGACAAACTCGACAGAAATTCCATGTACTTATCGCTCAAATACAGGGACAAGGAGATAACCGGTGTCCCTTTTATCGAGAAAATGGACGTGGAAATACTCTCTCCCGACACGATAAGGATCAATGTTTACGAAAAGGCTATTGCGGGATATGTGAAGTACCTCGACAGATATATATTCTTTGACAGGGACGGAATAGTGGTGGAGACCTCAGAACAGCCCTCCGATGATGTTCCTCTTGTGCTGGGGCTTAGTTTCGACTATATTGTTCTGCATGAAAAGCTGCCTGTCGAAAATGAAAACGTTTTTAAAGAGGTTCTTGATATCACTCAATTATTAAATAAATATGATCTGAAGGCTGATAAAATATTTTTTGACAGTGATTTTCATCTTTATATTTATTTTGATGAAGTGGAAGTCAGTCTCGGAACTAATGACAACATAGATGAAAAAGTGATACAATTACAATACATTTTGCCGGAACTCCAAGGAAAAAGCGGCATCCTGGAAATGTCAGAATATGATTCAAATACTCAGAACATTACATTTGAACAGAAAAATTAAAATTCTAGGTTGTAAATTATATAAAATAATTATAAAATGCTTTGTAGGAGTTTTAGGTTATGAAGGAGGAGCACTATCTTGCTTGAACTAAAGTCAAATGAGGCTGAATCCGGTGCCAAGATCATTGTTGTTGGGGTTGGTGGCGCAGGAAATAACGCTGTAAATAGAATGGTAGAGGAAAATATTTCCGGTGTAGAATTCATCGGAATTAATACAGATAAGCAGGCTTTGCAGCTTTGCAAAGCTCCCAAGCTGCTTCAGATCGGTGAGAAGCTCACCAAGGGTCTTGGTGCGGGAGCAAAGCCGGAAATCGGTCAGAAAGCTGCTGAGGAGAGCCAGGAAGAGATTTCCGCAGCTCTTAAGGGTGCTGACATGGTTTTCGTTACTTGCGGAATGGGTGGCGGTACCGGTACAGGTGCAGCTCCGGTTGTAGCTAAGCTTGCAAAGGATATGGGTATTCTTACTGTCGGTGTAGTCACCAAGCCTTTCGCTTTTGAGGCTCGCGTACGTATGCAGAACGCACTTGCCGGCATTAACACAATTAAGAACAACGTAGATACTCTTATCGTTATTCCTAACGATAAGTTACTTCAGATTGTTGACAGACGTACAACAATGCCCGATGCACTGAAGAAGGCTGATGAAGTTCTTCAGCAGGCAGTTCAGGGAATCACAGATCTGATCAACGTACCCGCTGTTATCAACCTTGACTTCGCTGACGTTCAGACAGTAATGAAGGACAAGGGAATCGCACACATCGGTATCGGTTCCGGTAAGGGCGATGATAAGGCTGCAGACGCAGTTAAGATGGCGGTTGAGTCTCCTCTTCTTGAGACTAAGATTGACGGAGCTTCCAATGTTATCATCAATGTATCCGGTGATATCACACTTATGGATGCTTCAACTGCATCAGACTATATCAGAAATCTTGCAGGAGATGATGTTAATATCATATTCGGCGCTATGTATGACGAATCAATGGCAGACACCTGCAATATTACTGTTATTGCTACAGGTATTGATGACAGAGCAAATAATGCTGCTGCATTGCAGAGAGCTCTTAATCGTAACGCTGAGAAAGCCGCAGCCGCTCAGGCAGCACAGGCTGCAGCTGCTGCATCACAGCAGGCTCAGGCACAGCCTCAGCCCCAGGTTCAGGTACAGCCTCAGGTTCAGGTTCAGCCGCAGGTACAGCCAGTTCCGGTTACTCCCGAGCCCATGATTGATACACTGACAGCTCGTTCAGCTCAGACAATACCGACACAGAAACCGGTTACTCCTCAGCCTACTCAGAGACCTTCATCAGGACTTAATCGTACTCCTGAAGTTAGAAGCTCTGTAGAAGCTAAGAGTCTTAAGATACCGGATTTCTTACAGAAAAAGTAATAATGACTTTCAGACAGTCACCTGAATAATCGGGTGACTGTTTTATTTTGCATTTTTTAATAGTTTGAGCGAGATAATGCATTTTTTTGTGGATAATTCCGTTTCACAATGTTACAATAACTTGTGTGGGTGTTTTTTTTAGACCCTAAATCTTGTAAAAGAATCAAAAGTTACAAATCTATAATTTTTTATGTGCGATAAAGCACAGAAAGGTTATCATTATGAAGTGTCCTTTTTGCGGTAAAGACAACACTCGTGTAATTGATTCAAGACCTGCGGATGAGAATACATCCATCAGACGCAGACGTGTCTGCGATTCTTGCGGGAAGAGGTTTACGACCTATGAGAAGGTTGAGACTATCCCTCTTATTGTTATCAAGAAGGATAATAACCGTGAACCCTACAATCGTGCAAAGATCGAAGCAGGCGTGCTGAGAGCATGTCACAAGAGACCGGTAAGTGCTCAGCAGATTACACAGATTGTCGATGCTGTAGAGACTGAGGTTTTCAATCTTGAGCAAAAGGAAATCCCCAGCCGTATTATCGGTGAGCTTTGCATGGATAAGATGAAGAATCTCGATCCTGTAGCTTATGTAAGATTTGCGTCTGTTTACCGTGAGTTTAAGGATGTAAATACCTTCATGGATGAGCTTAAGATAGTACTTGAGAAGGAAGAAGAGGGTGTGATAACCGATTCTACTGATAAGAACACCCCCTTGTTGAAATAAACTGTAATCTGACCTTGGTTGTTGACATCTGCTACGTCTTTCCGTATAGTTTATGGTGCATCAAGACTTGATAATCAAATTGTTTTGGTGCGAAAACTAAATAAAGAAAGAAGGATTGTAACATGATGAAAAAAGGTATTGGAAGGAGAGAACTTTCCACACTTTTAGTTGTGTTAACGACACTGACTCTTACTATGAGCGGATGCTCAGGTAAAAAGGCAGAGGAATCTACGGCAGATGCGACCAATGCTACCGAGAATACCAGTTCAGGAAAGGACGGTAAAGCGGAGACAGCTGACAACACTGCAAGTTCAGATGATCTTTCAAAGATTACCATTGGTATTCCACAGGATATTGACAGTATGGACCCGCACATCGCACAGGCGGCGGGAACCAGAGAAGTACTGTTCAATGTTTACGAAGGACTTGTGAAGCCTGACCAGAATGGTAATCTGCAGCCTGCCATAGCCAGCGAGTACACAATTTCTGAGGATGGAAAAACTTATACCTTCACACTTAGAGAAGGCGTTAAGTTCCATGACGGTTCTACGGTTACGGCGGAGGATGTTAAATATTCAATCGAGCGTAATGCCGGTACCGATGGAACAGATCCGTTGATATCGGCATTTTCTAATATTGATAGTGTTGAGATTGCGGATGATTCCACAGTAGTAATGACACTTAAGGAAGCAAATACAGAGTTTCTGGCATATATGACAGTAGCTATTATTCCTGCTTCCAATGAGGATCCCGAAGGTAATCCTGTGGGAACAGGCCCTTATAAGTTTGTTTCACGTTCACCTCAGGAGAACGTAATACTTACCAAGTTTGATGAATATTGGGGCGAGCCCGCATACATTAAGGACATAACACTTAAGGTTGAGGCTAATGCTGATTCAATCGTTATGGATCTTGAAGGCGGCTCCATTGATATGTTTGCAAGAGTAACATCTGCACAGATGTCACAGCTTTCCGATAAGTTTGATGTATATGAAGGAACCATGAACCTTGTTCAGGCACTGTATCTAAACAATGCCGAGGAGCCCTTCAACAACGAACAGGTTCGTCAGGCTCTCTGCTATGCTATAAGCCCGCAGGAAATCATGGACTTTGTATCAGACGGAAAGGGAACCGAGATCGGAAGCAGTATGTTCCCTTCCTTCGGTAAGTATTTTGATGCAAGCCTTAGTGAGACCTATAACCAGGATATTGATAAGGCTAAGCAGCTGCTTGCAGAGGCAGGATATCCGAATGGTTTCGACTTTACAATAACCGTTCCCTCAAACTACACTCAGCACGTAGACACAGCACAGGTGCTTGTTGAGGAGTTTAAGGCTATCGGTGTTAACGCTACCATCCAGGAAGTTGAGTGGAATACATGGCTTGATGATGTATATACAAACCGCAACTTCCAGTCAACTGTTATCGGTGTTGATGCTTCAACACTTACAGCTTACGCACTTCTTAGCAGATTCAGATCTGATGCGCACAACAACTTCATCAACTACAATGATGCGTCCTACGATGCAGCATTTGATGCAGCTGTGAATGCAACTGATGATGCCGAGAAGACCAAGAACTACAAGGAATGTGAGAAGATTCTTTCTGAAACCGCAGCAAATGTATACATTCAGGATCTTCCCGAGTTTGTAGTATTAAATAAGAAGTTTACAGGTTATACTTTCTATCCGCTTTACGCACAGGATTTTTCAAAGATAAAACCTGCTAAATAAAATATTGAAAAAAGAGGAACACGCATATGAGATACGTATTGAAAAAAGTTTTGAGCATGGTGCTGACTTTATTCGTTGTATCTTTGTGCGTGTTCTTTGCATTTAGTCTTATACCGGGAGATCCGGTAACAAGAATGTTCGGAACAGAGGCTACACCTGAACTGATAGCGCAGTACAGAGCAAAAATGGGACTTAATGATCCACTTCTTGTCAGATATTTTCGCTGGTTTATAGCATTTTTACAGGGGGATATGGGAACCTCCTATGATTACAAGATTCCCGTAGCTGGTATGCTTGCAGAAAAAATCCCGATTACGCTTACACTTGCTATTATGTCTTTTGTGATCATGGTCATCATATCGATTCCGCTCGGCATTTACACTGCAAAGTACGAGAATGGAATAATTGATCATGTGATTTCTGTTATTAATCAGATAATTATGGCGGTACCGCCGTTTTTCTCAGGAATATTATTGACCTTCTTTTTTGGTGTGATTCTGAAAATATTCACGCCGGGAGGTTTTGCTTCATATACAAAGGATGTTCAGGGATTTCTTAAATACCTGATTTTGCCGGCTTTTGCCATAGCACTTCCTAAGGCAGCAATGGCGACGAAGCTTCTTAGAGGTTCTGTCATTGATGAGGCCGGAAAGGATTATACAAGAACAGCCTACAGTAGGGGAAATACCACAAACGGCGTTCTGTATCGTCACGTCTTGAAAAATGCCATGATTCCTGTAGTTACATTTATGGGAATGGCTCTCGCCGATATGGTTGCCGGAAGTATTGTAATTGAGCAGGTTTTCGGAATCCCCGGAATAAGCCGCATACTTCTAAGCTCAATCAACAACAGGGATTATCCCGTGGTAGAGGCAATCATCATGGGAATAGCAATCATGGTCCTTGTGATAAACCTGTTGGTTGATATCATTTACAGAATTATCAATCCCAGAATCGAGGTGGAGGAGTAATGAAGAAATTTCTTTCACTTTTCAAAAAGAATAAAGCTACAGGGCAGAGAAATACATTTCTTCTCCTTGGGACAATACTTACGGGAATAATACTCCTTATGGTTATAGTGGGAGTATTCTATACTCCCTATAGCCCGACTAAGATGGATGCTTCGGCAAAGCTTCAGGGTATCTCTCTTAAGCACATCATGGGCACTGATAACATGGGAAGAGATGTGTTCAGCAGAGTTCTCTACGGAAGCAGGATTACTCTTATAATTGCGACGTTCACCATTTTGATCGGAGCGGGAGTAGGGACAATTATCGGAGCTCTTGCCGGATATTTCGGAGGAATGTTTGGCGAGGTGACAATGAGAATTATTGATGCAATGCTGGCGTTTCCCAGTATTTTGCTCTCGCTGGTTTTTGTGAGCCTTTTCGGAACCGGAACCTATCAGGTTGCCGTAGCTCTCGGAATATCATTTGTACCAAGCTTTGCCCGCATAGTGCGAGGTGAATTCCTAAGGTGCAGAAACATGGATTATGTGGAAGTAGCAAGGCTCCAGGGAGTTTCAAATATCAGAATAATATTTGTACACATACTACCAAACACGGTAGGAGTATTGCTTTCATCAGTGATGATCGGCTTTAACAATGCTGTTCTTGCGGAGGCGGGACTCAGTTTCCTTGGAATAGGTGCGCAGCCGCCCTATGCAAGTCTCGGGAAAATGCTCTCGGATGCACAGGGTTATCTGTTCAACAGACCCAGTTATGTAATAAGCATAGGTCTTGTGATTGTGCTTATGGTTTTGGGATTTTCGTTCCTTGGTGAAGGTATAAAGAGAATTCAATGATTTTTATAAGGAAAGCAATTTATGGGAAATGTAATACTTGATGTTACTGATCTTCATATAGAATTTCATGATCATGACAAGCCGGAGACGGTTGTCGAGGACTTTGATCTTATGCTTGAAGAGGGCGAGATTGTCGGAATCGTCGGGGAATCCGGATCCGGGAAAAGCATGAGCGCCCTCGCAATCGCAGGACTTTTGAAAAGACACGCCCTCACGAAACAAGGCAGAATCATGTTCGACGGTACCGATCTTTTAACCTGTGACAGACAAAAGCTGAGGTCATATCAGGGTGATGAGATATCAATGATTTTCCAGGAGCCCATGACCTCTCTTAATCCGGTGAAGAAGATTGGCTGGCAGGTGGAGGAATCACTTAGGATCCACCACCGCGAAATAGATAAAAAGGAAAGAAAACGCCGCGCCATCGAGATGATGGAGGCAGTAGGACTTCGGGAGCCGGAGCGTGTTTACAATATGTATCCGCATGAGCTGTCGGGCGGAATGCGCCAGAGAGTTATGATAGCTGCAGCGATGATAGGTGAGCCCAGGATATTGATCGCGGATGAGCCGACGACGGCGCTGGATGTCACAATTCAGGCTCAGATCGTGGAACTCCTTAGGAAAATGAACAGAGAAAAAGGAACCGCAATCATTTTTATCTCCCACGATCTATCACTCATCAGACAGCTTTGCAAAAGAGTTATAGTTATGCAAAAGGGGAATATAGTAGAGATTGGCGATGTGGAGAATATTTTCAGAAGACCTCAGATGCTCTACACAAGAAAGCTTATAGCTGCGATTCCGCAGATAGATCTATCGTAAAAGGAATGTCCTATGGAACAGGAAAAGGTAATTCAGATCAAGGATCTGAAGGTTTACTACAAAGATCATAAAAAGAATCCGCTTAGCAGGGACCATAGAAGGCAGGTTTTAAAAGGAGTTTCTCTTGATATATATGAAGGAGAGATTCTTGGAATTGCCGGGGAGTCAGGATGCGGTAAATCCACCCTTGCTAAGGCCCTGGTTGGAATGAATAAGGATATCGAAGGAGAGCTTATTCAGAAATACAATGATGCGCAGATGGTTTTCCAGGATCCGTATTCGTCCCTTAATCCCACAAAGAAAATCGGATGGCTTTTGGAAGAGCCCTTAAGGGCTGATAAAACAAGGAATTGGACTAAAGAGGAGAGACAAAAGCGGGCAAAGGAGATCATGCGTGCAATAGGCCTTCAGGAGAATATGATGGACAGATATCCGTCGCAGCTATCCGGAGGGCAGAGGCAGAGAGTCAGCATAGGCGTTGCTCTTATGAAATCGCCCAAGGTTTTGATTGCGGATGAACCTGTATCGGCTCTTGATGTTACGATTCAGGCTCAGATTCTGGAACTGTTGCAGAAACTTCATCAGGATATGGGAATTACTATTCTTTTCATATCCCATGATCTTCGCGTCATATATCAGATATGTGACCATGTAGCTGTTATGCATGAGGGAATCATTGAGGAATACGGTGTTCCGAGAGCTGTTTATAAAGATCCCAAGAGCCCTTATACCATGCAGCTTCTGGAGGCTGCCGGAATAAGACAGCCCAAGGTATAAAGTTTTCGCCCCTATATGCCGATATAATACAAGATGATGTGAAATGATTGAAAAACGCCACAAGTTCGTGTATTATAACGATGTATGAAGAAAGGAGGGGCGTATGAGGATTGATGGGCTTGATAACTCATATATACGCGAAATATATCAGGACGCCATCGCTTCACCGGATAAGAGTTCGCAGGTAAGACCGGAGTCTACACCCCAGAGCAATGTTAAGGAAAGCGATAATACTGAAAAGTCTGTTTCTGAGGAGGTTGTAAAAACTCCCCGCAGAAACTCAAATATAAGTGATGTCAGAGTGTCTTTGGGGAATAGAGACAGTTCACTTGTGGGACTTTCCAATCTCGGAGGAATTCAGTCGAGCGTTATGCGCAAGGCCGTTTCGGATATGCAGAAGGATTCAATTCTTCATGAATATCAGTATTTTGTGGGAAGCGGAGCTGTAAGAAGAAAAGAAACTGCCGGCGATGGCAATGTAGTGATGAATGATGAGGACGGACTTGTCGTTCGCAAGTGATTTGGTAATTTAATGAAAATAAAGGGATAGGAAAGTGTTTTTCCTGTCCTTTTTTTATGTTATAGTTTTCTCTATGAGACACTTACTTTATCCGAGCGAGATCTCGGAATCAACCTATTTAATTCCATTTGACAGATTATATGATGAGGGCTACAGAGGGGTTATTTTCGATATAGATAATACCCTTGTTCCGCACGGAGCGCCGGCTGATGAGCGCGCTGTAGAGCTTTTTGATAAGCTTCATGAGCTGGGATATCAGACAATGCTGCTATCAAATAATAAAGAGCCCAGAGTAAGCCCTTTTGCTGATGCTGTGGAATCGGGATATATATACAAGGCAAACAAGCCCTTCCTTTCAGGCTATTTTAAGGCCATGGAGAAGATGGGAACCGGTCCGGATAATACTTTGTTTGTGGGTGATCAGATTTTTACTGATGTCTGGGGAGCAAACAGAGCCGGAATGCATACGATCCTTGTAAAGCAGATAGACAAAAAGGAAGAAATTCAGATTGTTATAAAAAGATGGTTTGAAGCAATAGTTCTCTTCTTTTACAAAAAGCATATAAAGCGCATGGAAAAATAGAGTACCACTTGGAGGCTGATATGGGAAAAGACATAAAGGGTACTACGAGAGTCTGCGGACTTATAGGTAATCCCGTTCATCATACGTTGTCGCCCGCTATTCATAATACATTGAATGAGCTTACGGATACGGATATGGTATACGTGCCCTTTGAGGTGAAGGGTGAAAATGTTGAGGCGGCGGTAAAGGGGGCATTGGCTCTTGATGTTCTGGGGCTTAATGTTACGATTCCGCATAAGAGTGCAGTTATTCCTTTTCTTAAGGAGATTGATCCTGTTGCAGAGAAAATAGGTGCTGTAAATACCCTCGTCAGAACTGAGGATAACACCGGTTTTAAGGGATATAATACGGACTATACAGGGCTTCTTAGATCTTTGAAGGAAGAAAATGTAAGCCTTTCGGGGCAGTCTGTTATTATTCTGGGAGCCGGAGGAGTTGCAAGACCGGCGGCATTTATGTGTGTAAATGAAGGAGCAGCTGAGGTTTATATTCTAAACAGAACCTTTGAGAGGGCAGCCGATCTGTGCGCTGATGTCAATGAATACGCCGGAAAAGATATTGCAATTCCGATGGAACTTTCGGCATATAATGAGCTTCCTTCAGACAAAAAGTACATCTGTATGCAGATGACTCAGGTGGGACTTTTTCCTGAATCGGATAAGGCGGTAATAGAGGATCCTTCTTTCTATGAAAAGCTGAGCACCGGATTTGATGCAGTTTACAGACCGCTTAATACACAGTTTTTGCAGAATTGCAAGAAGGCGGGAGCAAAGAGCATATCTGGACTCAGGATGCTTTTGTATCAGGGAATAGACGCCTATGAAAAGTGGAACGGCATAAAGATCACACGAAACCAGAGTGAGACAGTATACGGGAGACTTCTCGGGGAACTTATGGATGGGCAGAATATTGTGCTCACCGGTTTTATGGGAAGCGGAAAAAGCACAGTCGCCAAGATGCTGTCAACAATGCTTGGATATGAGCTGCTTGATTCCGATTCGGAGATTGAACATCAGCAGAGAACCACGATCAGTTCGATTTTTGAGCATCAGGGTGAAGGTGCTTTCAGAGATATGGAGACAGAGTATATAAAGCAGCTCCTCGAAAGCGAAAAAAAGCGTTTTATTCTTTCGGTTGGAGGCGGACTTCCGCTTAAAGAAGTAAACAGAGAGTTCCTTAAAAAGATAGGCAAGGTCATTTTTCTAAAAGCAAAACCCGAGACTGTCTATGACAGGATCAAGGATGACAGAACCAGACCACTTCTTAAGTCCGATGATGTTTTACAGAAAATAAAAGATCTGCAGAATGAGAGAAGAGCGGTTTATGAGGATGCAAGTGACATCGAGATCGATACGGATGCGATAGATGCTTTGCAGGTTGCAAATGAGATAATAGAGAGACTGATTTGAGGATTACGAAAATGAAGCTACTAGTTATAAACGGACCCAATCTTAATTTTCTTGGCATAAGAGAGAAAGCGGTATACGGCAATGAGGATTACGATTATCTTGTTAAAATGATAGAGGATAAGGCATCTTCATGCGGAGCGGACGTTGAAGTATGGCAGTCGAATCATGAAGGAGCGATTATCGATAAGCTGCAGGAAGCATATTTTGACGGCACAGAGGGAATTGTCATAAACCCCGGAGCATATACTCATTACAGTTATGCGATACATGATGCTCTAAAAAGCCTTGAAAATATCATCAAGGTGGAAGTACATATCTCCAATATAAAGGAGAGAGAGGACTTCAGGGCGAATTCCGTCACCGCACCCGCCTGCGATAAACAGATATACGGACACGGACTTCAGGGATATCTGGAGGCAATTGATTACTGCATGAAAAAAAGTTGTTGAAAAAAATATAACATTAGTATAATATAATCTAGTTGTTTGATTTGTATTAATTAGGAGGATTTTTATGATTTCTGCAAGTGATTTCAGAAACGGTATGACCATCGAAATCGATGGCAATGTATGTCAGATTATAGAATTCCAGCATGTAAAACCCGGTAAAGGCGCAGCATTTGTAAGAACAAAGCTTAAGGATATTATCAACGGCGGTGTTAAGGAGACAACCTTCCGTCCTACAGAGAAGTTCCCTGCAGCACGTATCGATCGTAAGGATATGCAGTATCTTTATGCTGATGGCGATCTTTTCAACTTCATGGATAACGAATCCTATGAGCAGATCTCTCTTACAAAGGATCAGGTAGGCGATTCAATGAAATATGTTAAGGAGAATGAGACCGTTCAGGTTAACTCATACAATGGCAACGTATTTGCTATTGAGCCTCCGCTTTTCGTAGAGCTCGCTATTACTGAGACAGAGCCCGGCTTCAAGGGTGATACAGCTACAGGTGCTACAAAGCCTGCTACTGTTGAGACAGGTGCTGTTGTTCAGGTTCCGCTTTTCGTTAACGAAGGCGATGTAATCAAGATCGACACAAGATCAGGAGAATACCTCTCCAGAGTATAATTACCGTTCATCTGAAAAAATTGTATTTATAGACTTGTAAGGCAATGAAAGAAAAAATGATATCTTTCATTGCCTTTTTGCGTGTTTAGGTAAAAAAGGAGAAATAATGAATAAAAACAATTTTTTTAATGAGGTAAGAGACAAGGCAGCAGAGTATTATGAGGGAAAAGGAAAGGTTTCCATGCATGAGGTGGACAAAAATAACGGACTAAAGAAAATGGGAATTTGTGTAACTCTTGTTGGTGGGAACTGCGGACCTACGGTATATCTTGATGATTTTTATGAGGAGTTCCTGAAGGGAAAGTCTTTCGGGAGCGTTTTTAATGATATAATAAGGGTGATCGACCAGCATCTTGTGGGCGAAAAAGTTGATTTTTCATTCTTTTCGGACTTCGACCTTGTCTGTGACAAGATTTGTTTCAGACTCATCAGTTCAAAGAGAAATGAGGAAAAGCTTAAGGAAATTCCGCACAGGCTCATGGAGGATCTTGCGGTAACCTATTTTGTTTCGCTCTCTGCAATGGGGATTGAGGGAAGCGTTGCTGTAAATAACGAGATTATGAAAATCTGGGATGCTACGGAAGAGGATCTCTTTGAGGCTGCTTTGGATAACACCCCAAGATTATATCCTGCTGAGATTGTACCTATATATGATTATTTGGAAAAGCAGGGAGGACAGAACTGCTGTCCCGGTGATGTATTTGGATATGACTCTTATTTTGAGGGGTTGCTGGTAGCAAGTAACGAAAAATTAACAAACGGAGCATCGGTAATCCTTTATCCGGAGCTTCTTAAGGAAGTGGCTGAGCACTTTGGATCGAATTATTATATTCTTCCATCATCAGTACACGAGGTGATCTTTGTTAAGGAACTATTTTCACAGGATGAGCCCGGAACACTTGAAGATATGATAAAAACTGTAAACGCAACATGCGTTTCGCCGGAAGATGTGCTGTCGGACAGCCTTTATTACTACGACAGGACGCACGAAAATAATATAAAAAAGGTTGAACAGGTCAGAGATACTATGGTATTATAGTCGGGTACGTAATAAATCTGTAACAATTTTGCACCCGTAGTCTAATGGATAGAACGGAGGCCTCCGACGCCTTTAATGCAGGTTCGATTCCTGTCGGGTGCATCTTTTGTCACAGAAAGGATATAGAGTTTTATGAATTTTAAAGGTATGAATTTTAACAAAAAGAGTAGTAAGCCGGAGAATCCTTTCGCTGCTATGGATAAGCGTAATTTCTGGGAATTTATCTCTGACAATAAGAAGCTTGTGATGCCACTGGTGCTTGTAGTTGCGGTAATTATTACAATTGTTATAGCACTTAAGGCCAATAACAGAGTTGTGCCGACAGAGGCAGAGGACGCGCAGGTTACAATCGATGAGAATGGAAGCTATATTGTTCCGGAGGTAGATCTTGAGAAGAATGCTCATGAGGATGTTAATGCGCTGATGAGCACATACTTTAACGCTTATGCAGCAGGAGATATGGAGACGATCAAGTCGGTTTATACGGGACTTGAATCAACAGAGGAGCTTAGACTCAAGGAGGTATCGAAGTATATCACCGGAATTCCTACCGTAGATGTTTATACCAAACCCGGTCCTGTTGACGGAAGCTATGTTGCTTACGTGTACACTGAGGTTTTATTTGACGGCTATGACACAGCACTTCCCGGAATGCAGACTATGTTTGTTTGTACCGATGAAAACGGTAAGCTCTACATCAATGGTGATGTAGTCGATGATAAGGTTACTGAGTATATCAGCAACATTTCTCTTCAGGCTGATGTTGTTGATCTCAACAATACTGTTGCTGATGATTACAATAAGATTATTGCTTCCAATGAGGCGCTTGCTACTTTCCTTTCCGATATGAGTGCCAGCATCCAGGTATCTGTAGGAGAGGCACTTGCAGCTATTGAGTCCGGAGATACATCAATGCTTGAAGCTGCAAACCAGGAGAATCCTGAGGGTGCTGAAGCTGCGGCAGAGAATCCTGAAGGCGAAACTGCTGAAGGTACTGAGGCTGGAGAAGCTACCGAAGGAGCTGAAGCTGCCCCGGCTGAGCAGGAGCAGCCCGCTGAGGAACAGCAGCAGGTGGTTAAGAAGATCAAAGCAACAGATGTAATCAATATCAGAAGCTCTGATTCCGAGACAGCCGATAAGATTGGCAAAACAGAAAAGGGACAGGAGTTCACACAGCTCGAAGCACTTGCAAATGGCTGGAGTAAGATTGAGTATAACGGCGGAACAGCTTATGTAAAGACCGAGTACTTCGAGGAAGTAACTGAGGATCAGGCAGCTACAGATACCCAGACCGAAGAGAATACCGAGACTCAGACTGAGGAAAAGAAGGAAGAACAGACAGAAGAAAAGACTGAGGAAAAGAAGGAAGAGAAGCAGGAAGAGCAGACAGAAAGCGCATCAGTCAGCGTCTATGATAAGGGTAAGATGCAGGTATCAGAGGCTGTTAAACTCCGTAAGGGACAGGGAACAGATACTGATATCGTAACAACCATCTATGCCGGAGACTTTGTTGATGTTAAGGAACAGTATGCGAACGGCTGGGCTAAGGTTGAATATAACGGCAAGAGCGGTTATGTAAAATCTGAATTCCTTAAAAAAGAATAAGGATATGGTATAATTAACATTGGCGCGTAGCACTGACAGTGCTGCGCGTTTTTTAACAGAAGATTATCTCCGATGAGGAGCAGTTGGCACGAAGTGCCGGGCGAGGGAAATGGGAATGATATTTGATAAGAAAAAAGTTGGAATACTTGGAACAGGCGAGATTGCCAGAATTATGGCAAAGACACTTTCAGGAATGAGAGGCGTTACATGCTATGCCGTAGCATCGAGAACCAAGGAGAAGGCCGAGAGTTTTGCCAAGGAATTTAAGATTAAACATTTTTACGGCTCGTATGAAGAGCTTTGTCAGGATCCCAAAATTGATCTGATATATGTGGCAACTCCGCATTCTGCGCATTATGAGAATGTTAAGCTGGCGCTTGAGAACGGTAAGAATGTTCTTTGTGAGATGGCATTTACCTTAAATGAAGAGCAGGCTAAGGAGCTATTTGACCTTGCGGCTAAGAAGGATGTTCTTCTTACGGAAGCTATGTGGACAAGATTCCTTCCTCTTGCGGGAAAGCTTAAGGAAGTTATTGCAAGTAACGTCATCGGGGAAATCTCGATGGTAATGGCTGACCTTAGCTATAACATAGCGTGGAAACAAAGAATCCAGGATCCTTCACTCGGAGGAGGAGCTCTTCTTGATCTTGGTGTATACGGACTTACTTTTGCTTCAATGATTCTGGGGGAAGATATAACTGATATAAAGAGCCAGGCTGTGCTTGGTGATACGGGAGTTGATATCCAGGATACCGTGTCACTCAAATATCGCAGCGGGCAGATGGCGGTTGTTACCTGCTCGGCAACATCCTTTGGTCCATGCAAGGGAATAATATACGGTGCAAACGGACATATTGAAGTACAGGATATTAACAACTTTTCAGAGATTGTTGTATATAACAATGCCGGGGAGACAATTGCGCATTATAAGAAAGAGAAGCAGATAACCGGCTATGAATATGAAATTGAGGCAGCGTTTAAGGCGCTTTCCGAAGGCTGGAAGGAGTGCCCGCAGATGCCTCATGCGCTTACTCTTAAGATAATGAATATGATGGATTTTATCAGGGACCAGACAGGTGTGAAGTTCCCGCAATAATATTTTTATCGGTTTAAAGCAATAAAGTGCTTGACGATTTTTAATCTCTGTGGAATAATACTTGTCAGACAGTGGTGTCTACGCAAGGGAGCGTAAAGACCTATAAATCTTTACGCTCTTTTTTTGTACACAATTTTAATTTTTAGGAGGAGCAAAAAAATGTCTTACGTTGATGAAGTCTACAATTATGTTGTTGAGAAAAACCCCGCACAGCCGGAATTCCATCAGGCTGTAAAGGAAGTACTTGATTCACTCAGAGTAGTTATCGATGCTCATGAGGATGAGTACAGAAAGGATGCTCTCCTTGAGAGACTTTGTACTCCCGAGAGACAGATTCTTTTCAGAGTTCCGTGGGTTGATGATAAGGGACAGGTTCAGGTTAATAACGGATTCCGTATTCAGTTTAATTCAGCAATCGGACCTTACAAGGGAGGACTTCGTTTCCATCCTTCAGTAAATCTTGGTATCATCAAGTTCCTTGGCTTTGAGCAGATCTTCAAGAATTCACTTACAGGTCTTCCGATCGGCGGCGGTAAGGGTGGTTCCGACTTCGATCCCAAGGGTAAGTCAGACAGAGAGATCATGGCATTCTGCCAGAGCTTCATGACAGAGCTTTTCAGACACATCGGTGCTGATACAGACGTTCCTGCAGGTGATATCGGTGTAGGCGGACGTGAGATTGGATTCATGTATGGTCAGTACAAGAGAATCCGTGATACATACGAAGGCGTTCTTACAGGTAAGGGCCTTACATACGGCGGATCACTTGCTCGTACACAGGCTACAGGTTATGGTCTTCTTTATCTTACAGAGGAACTTCTTAAGTGCAACGGCTCTGATATCAAGGGTAAGACAGTAGTTGTTTCAGGTGCAGGTAACGTTGCTATCTACGCTATCGAGAAGGCACAGCAGCTCGGTGCTAAGGTTGTTACATGTTCTGATTCCACAGGCTGGATCTATGATCCCGAGGGAATCGATGTTGAGCTTCTTAAAGAGGTTAAGGAAGTTAAGAGAGCACGCCTTACAGATTATGCTGCAGCAAGAAAGTCTGCTGAATATCATGAGGGCAGAGGCGTATGGAGCATCAAGTGTGATGTTGCTCTTCCTTGCGCAACACAGAACGAGCTTCTTCTTGAGGATGCTAAGCAGCTTGTTGCTAACGGCTGTATCGCTGTTTGCGAAGGTGCTAACATGCCTACAACTATCGAGGCTACAGAGTACTTGCAGCAGAACAAGGTTATGTTCGTAGGCGGTAAGGCTGCAAACGCAGGTGGTGTTGCTACATCAGCTCTTGAGATGAGCCAGAACTCCGAGAGACTTAGCTGGACCTTCGAAGAGGTAGATGCAAAGCTTAAGAGAATCATGGTTGACATCTATCACAACATTGACGATGCTGCTAAGAAGTATGGTCAGGAAGGCAACTACGTTGCAGGTGCTAACATCGCAGGCTTCCTTAAGGTTGCAGAGGCTATGAAGGCTCAGGGTATCGTTTAATAAAAGAATGATATTGTAGCTTTTATACATTAAAGCGATATAGTATAATCAAATAAAGAAACATCGAATACCGCACCAGATAGTTCTGCTGCGGTATTCGCATTATATATGAAAAAAGTGAAAATTTAAGGAGGAGGGGAGTAAAAATGTTTGTTAACAGTTTTTGGGCTCTTTTGCCGGCTATTATCGCGATAGCTCTGGCGCTGATCACCAAGGAAGTTTATTCGTCGCTATTCGTAGGAATTCTCGTGGGTGGTCTTCTCTACACCAATTTCAGTTTTACTGCTACAATGCAGCATGTTTTTGTGGATGGAATGATCGGACAGCTCTCCGATGGGTGGAATGTCGGTATTCTGATATTCCTTGTAGTTCTCGGAAGCATGGTAATGCTTATGAACAGAGCAGGCGGATCTGCAGCCTTTGGAAAATGGGCAACTACCCATGTGAAAACCAAGACAGGCGCGCAGCTGGCGACAATAGCACTTGGCTGTCTGATTTTCATCGATGACTATTTCAACTGCCTTACAGTTGGTTCTGTTATGAGACCGCTTACAGATAAGCATAAGATATCAAGGGAAAAGCTGGCATATCTAATTGATGCAACTGCAGCTCCCGTGTGTATTATTGCACCTATTTCTTCCTGGGCAGCCGCTGTAACTGGCTTCGTTGATGGTGCTAACGGACTTACACTTTTTGTAAGAGCTATTCCGTATAACTTCTATGCACTTTTGACAATAGTAATGATGCTTACTCTTACTTTTGGAAAAATAGAATTCGGTCCCATGAAAAAGGCTGAACTCAGAGTAGGCGGTGGCGCTGATAAGGACAGCGAGAAGAATAAAAGACACTCCAGTATGACAGGTGCGGAAGATCAGCCTACTCCGCCTGTGTCCGTGAATGGCCGGGTTATTCATCTGGTACTTCCTATCATTACATTGATTGTGTGCTGTGTTATCGGAATGATCTATACCGGTGGATTTTTTGAAGGTACAAACTTTGTTGATGCTTTTGCAGGATCAGATGCTTCTGTAGGTCTTGTATATGGTTCGGTGGTAGCCCTTGTTATTACGATTATCTTTATGGTTGCTACAAAGGTACTCAGCTTTACAGAGTGCATGAATGCTATACCTGAAGGTTTTAAGAGTATGGTGCCCGCTATTATGATTCTGACCTTTGCATGGACACTTAAGTCAATGACAGACTCCCTTGGAGCTGCTGAGTATGTTGGAGGTCTTGTGGCCAATATCGCAGACAAGGATGCTCTTATGAGTTTGCTCCCTGCAATTGTTTTCATAATTGGAGCATTTCTTGCATTTGCGACCGGAACATCATGGGGAACCTTTGGTATCCTTATTCCGATAGTTGCTAAGGTCTTCGGATCTGATATGGGCAATGAGCTTATGATCATCTCGATTTCAGCCTGCATGGCAGGAGCTGTTTGCGGAGATCACTGCTCACCGATTTCCGATACGACGATCATGGCGAGTGCAGGTGCTGAATGTAAACATATAAATCACGTTTCAACGCAGCTGCCTTACGCGATAACAGCAGCAATAGTATCCTGTGTTGCCTATATAATTGCAGGATTTGTACGCAACTGGATTGTATGCCTGATAGTTGGTATTGGACTCATGATTTTCACTGTATTTGGAATACACGCTGTTACAAAAGAATAAATGATATTTTGTTTCAATAATTCGTGAAATTTAAGAAATAAAATTTTAAGAATTTCTTAAGTTTTTGTTCCTTGATTGGAGACGGCCAATACTTTAATATTAACCTTGCATCTGAAACACAGAAGTCTTTATCTGGGGGGAGAAAGTTCTGCAAATGTTTTTTCAGAACGCAGAAAAAGGCAGACAGGTATTCAGAATCTGATGGTGGGGACCTTCGGATTAGCAAGGAGAAAAGTATGGAATGGAAAAAAGCGTTTGACCGAATCATGGATCAGCTGTACAATCACCCGGAAGAAATGAGGACTAAACTTCTCGGAAAGTACAATACTCCTGCTGCGGCAGGACAGACAGAGGGGAAAACAGCAATTGAGTTATTGCAGAGCTTACAAAGAGGCTGAGTTTACGGCAGATTTGTAAGCGAATAAAATATAGAAGAAGCACACCGGTCGGATTTCATAATTCGGCCGGTTTTTATTTTTGATTTTACTGAAAAAATAACTGTTACTGTCGGCGTATTTTTGATAAAATGTAATGTATGTGTGGCGACAGGTTTTGATTATAACCACATTAAATTATGCTGCATAAGGCAGATATTCTGCCAAAGATGATGTTTTTCAAGAGAGGATTTTTATAAAGGTGAAATTTGGGAAATTAGCTGGACTTCTGGCTGTGGTCGGAGTTTCTGTGAGTTTATGTGCCTGCGGAGCAAAAAGTCAGCCTGATGAAGGCGATACCGCAGAGAACACATCTATTTTTCAGAAGATAGATAGTGAGAAGAGCGCCGCTGCAGAGGAATCTGACAGCCCCGCGGAAGAGGTTTCCACTCAGATAGTCGTGGAAGCAGAAGAGGTTTCTTCTCAGGATACAGAGAAAACGAACGAGAGCACTGAAGAAATCAGTGCAGACGAGCAGGTCACCGATGATGCCGGTGAGGCTGTTAGCGGGGAAGAGACAGAGCAGGAAGGTAATGCCGCGAGTGAGGGCGGTGATGAAGTGGCTTCTGAGGGATCTTCAGATGATGTTTCTGTGGATGTTGCTCCTGCAGATGATACTACTGCTGAGAATACTTTAGGAAACGGATTTACTGCATCCTATGATCTTCAGACGCTTCAGAATATGCATTATTCCGATGAGCAGATGGAACAGATTCGTCAGTTCTATGAAAATACGGTATTTGCGGGAGATTCGGTTCTTCTGGGATTTAGGAATTATTCGGCCAGGAGCTCTGATCCGATGCTTACACAGCTGCAGTTTCTTGCAGCAGGATCGCTTTCACTTCATAACGCGTTCTGGCCTGTAAGTGAGAAAAGTGTACATCCGTTATATCAGGGAGCGCAGCATCCAATCTGGGAATCAATGCAGATGATGGGAGCGAAGAAGGCTTTCCTGTTTTTCGGAATAAATGATGTCAGCTATGACATTGATGAGTCTGTAGCACTCTATCCGCAGCTCGTTGATAAGATCAGGGAATTATCTCCCGATATGGAGATTAACATTATCAGCGCAACCTATACGCTCAAGGATTTGGGCAAAGGTAAACTGAATAATACGAATATCGCAGCCTTCAATCAGGCAGTTCATGAACTTGCAAATCAGAACGGTTGGGGCTATATTGACATGGCGACAGTTCTTTCTGACGGACAGGGCAATCTGTTACCCGAGTATTGCAGTGATGGATTCCTGCATGAGAGTAAGTCCGCATATAATGTCTGGACACAGATGCTGGTAAGATATGCAGCTGAGAGGCTTGGGCTTCAGGAGACACCGGTGGATGATACTGCGCAGCAATAAGGAGGATGTTATGAAAAAAAATTATCTTAAAGTTATAGGAGTGGCAGCACTCACAGCAATGCTTTGCATTACAGGATGCGGCGGCAAAGGTACAGATGCTTCAGGCGCCGATACTGAGGCAGGACAGGAGGCAGCTGCAACACCTCTTAAGGCATCAGAGATCTATGAGAAGATCAAGGGAGCTTATACACTTCCCGATATGTATGAAGCTGATGATGACTGGCTTATGAACTACTACGGAATTGATGCATCAATGCTTTCAGATTACGTTTTTGCTGAGGCTGATGAGGTTCATGCAGACCGCGTTATCATATTAAATGTTGCAGATGAGGCAAACGTTTCTACAGTTGAGGAGAAACTTGGAGCTGTCCTTGAGCAGCTTTCTTCACCTGAGATGCTCGACTATCTTCCGGATCAGGCAGACATCATTAAGGCTGCAAGCATCAAGAAACAGGGCAATGCATTATACCTTGTTATTTCTTCCGACGCCGATGGCATCGAGGAAATCATTAAAAATGGTCTCATGGGTAAATAAGAAAGTAGCGTTTTATGGTATTTAGTAGTCTTACATTTTTATTCTTTTTTTTACCGGCATTTTTGATTTTATATTATGTAATTCCCGGCAGGGCGAAGAATTTCGTCCTGCTCATTTTTAGTCTGCTTTTTTATGCCTGGGGAGAACCCATCTATATTCTTTTGATGTTGTTTTCTTCCTTTGTTGATTACATGGACGGACGACTTCAGGAGAGATTCGCTTCTTCTCTAGTGAAAAAGCGCGTATGCCTTGTGATAGCGCTTCTTATTAATTTCTCACTGCTTGGATATTTCAAATATGCTGATTTTTCCGTTGGCATCTGGAATGCGCTGACACCGTATGATGTAAAGCTCCCGGGTGTGGCTCTTCCAGTGGGTATAAGCTTTTATACCTTCCAGACTGTAAGCTACTCAATTGATGTATATAAGGGCCGTATTAAGGCTGAAAAAAACTATCTGGACTATCTTACCTATGTTTCGATGTTTCCGCAGCTTATTGCCGGTCCTATTGTGCGTTTTTCAACAGTTCAGCAGGAGATTCACAGTAGGGAAATATCAGAGTCCGGTTTCGTATCCGGTATGAAGCGTTTTATTCTGGGACTTCTTCGAAAGGTTTTGATCGCCAATCAGATCGGAGCTCTTTGGGATACTATTCGTGTGGCTGACGGCATTTCTATAGTTACGGCATGGCTTGGACTTTTGTGCTTTACACTTCAGCTTTATTACGACTTTAGTGCATACAGTGATATGGCTATAGGTCTTGGACATATGCTGGGATTCCACTTCCCTGAGAACTTTATCTATCCGCTTAGCTCAGTTTCAGTTACGGACTTTTGGCGCCGCTGGCATGTGTCACTTTCAACCTGGTTCAGAGATTATGTGTATATTCCTCTTGGTGGAAATCGAGTAGGCATGGTCAAGCATTTTCGGAATATCTTTGTGGTATGGTTTTTGACAGGCTTATGGCACGGAGCTTCCTGGAACTTCGTCCTCTGGGGATTGTATCACGGAACACTTCTTACGCTGGAGAAATTCATCTGGGGAAAATGGCTTAAGAAGCTTCCTATGGCGTTGCAGCATTTGTATGCAATTATTATAGTTATATTCGGTTTCGGAATTTTCACCTTTGATAATCTGTCTGAGATGGGAACCTATTTCGTTAAGCTTATAGGCATCCCCGGCAATCCGCTGTTCGGAACAGAGTTCTGGTGGTACACCGGAAATTATCTGCCGGTTTTACTTGCGGCAATAGTGCTTTCATTTCCTGTGTATCCCGCTTTTGTGAAAAAAGTGGAGGGAGCTGGAACCACTGCGGTGAATGTGGTGAAAACCGTTGGTACTGTACTTATGGCAGGTTTGTTTATTCTTGCAATATCCAGCCTTGTGAAGGATACCTATAATCCGTTCCTGTACTTCCGTTTTTAATTTTGAGGTATTGATGTGAGTAATAATTCAGATAAAAAAAAGATAGGCATTCTCGACCGCATTCCGGTATATCTTATTTGTGCGGTGACCTTGTGCTTTATAATCGTGTTTTTTGTTTCTGAGAAAAAGACCTTTTCTCAGAATGAAAATCGCAAGCTGGCACAGATGCCCGAATTCAACTTTGAAAAGATAAAAAGCGGTGACTTTACCAGCGGCTTTGAAACCTTTGTGGCAGATCAGTTTCCTGCCCGTGATGCATTCATGCGTCTTATGGCTGAGGTTGAGAGGATAACCGGAAGGAAAGAGATTAACGATATTTATCTTGCGAAGGATGGCTCTCTTATTGAGAGGTACAAGTATCCTAAGAATACGGCAAAGCAGATTGATCAGTTTTCAAAGCTGGCTGTAAATGTTGAAAATGCCAGATGCATGCTGATGATGGTTCCGACTGCGGTATCGGTTTATTCCGACCTTCTGCCGGAAAATGCAAACGATCCTGATCTTCAGCAGCAGATAATATCAGATATTTACTCAGCAGCATCTGATAAGCTTCAGAAAATAGATGTTTCGACAAGGCTTAAGGATGAAGCGAAGAAGACTGTTTCAGAGCCTCTTACAGAGGATGTCACAGGCAACAGGCTGTTTTACCGTACAGATCATCACTGGACTACCTACGGGGCATATATAGGCTATGAGGCTTTCTGTGAAGCAGCAGGACTTACGCCCGTTCCGCTTTCTGAGTATAAAGGAGAGGTTGTATCGGAGAATTTCAAGGGGACAATATACTCCAAGCTTAATGATCCGTATTTCGGTGCGGACAGGATTGTTTCTTACAGCTATCCGGACTGGAAGCTTAGTGTGGAATATTCGGATACTGAAGAAGTGACCGATACTCCTTACAATAAGGAATATCTGTCAGAGAAGGACCAGTACTCCTACTTCCTTAACAACATTCATCCTTTGATCACCATCACCAATGATGCGGTGCAGGATGGGGCGATAGCACTTGTTAAGGACAGCTATGCTAACAGTATTGTTCCGTTCCTTCTTGCGCATTATCATACTGTCTATGTGTTTGACACCCGCTACTATA
Organism: Butyrivibrio sp. ob235; assembly: GCF_900109475.1. NCBI lineage: Bacteria > Bacillati > Bacillota > Clostridia > Lachnospirales > Lachnospiraceae > Butyrivibrio > Butyrivibrio sp. ob235. Next base: position 35,174 of record NZ_FOBE01000025.1, on the reverse strand, counting down.
AAGGCGGACCGTCCAAGTTTATAAATGAGCACCCCGAGATATCTGATGTACTTATTCTGTATAATATGAACACGATTGATAATGATACAGGTATAGGTGGTATCTTCTAAGTATCAAAAAAGCTCCCGTGAACTCTTTGATGAGTTTACAGGAGCTTTTTTCGAAAGGAGATGTGACCTTGGAGGTTATTCCTTTGCAGCCTCTTTAAGTGCTGCAACTATATCTGCCTCAGTATCCATTGCCATAACCTTGTCTGCAAGAGCGTCTGCTTCAGCCTTACTCCATTTGGAGATGATGCAGCGGGCGGTCAATACAAGAACCGGATTAACGCTGTATTCATCGAGACCAAAGGACATAAGAAGCGGAATCATAAGAGGATCTGCAGCTGCTTCACCGCACATTCCAACTGGAATACCGGCCTTTTTACCACACTCAATAATATACTTTATTGAGCGGAGTACAGAGGGCTGGAAAGAGGAATACAGGTAAGCTACCTTGGGATTTCCTCTGTCTACGCTCATCGTGTACTGGGTGAGGTCGTTGGTTCCGATTGAGAAGAAGTCAGCTTCCTTTGCAAGGAGATCTGCTATGAGAGAAGCAGAGGCTGTCTCTATCATGCAGCCGACTTCAATATTCTTATCATAATCTATTCCTTCTGATGAAAGATTATCCTTTATCTCACCAACAAGTGCTTTTACGCTTCTTACCTCGTCAACAGTTGTAACGAGAGGTACCATGATCTTAACTTTTCCAAAGGCGCTGGCTCTTACAATGGCACGAAGCTGTGTCTTATACATATCCTGGTTTCCAAGACAGTAGCGGACAGCTCTGTAACCAAGGAAAGGATTCTCTTCCTTCTCAAGTCCCAGATAAGGAATGTCCTTGTCACCGCCGATGTCGAGAGTACGGATGATTACGCATTTGCCATCCATTGTCTGAACAGCTTCCTTATACGCTTCGAACTGCTCATCCTCGGTAGGAAGGTGAGTGTTGTCCATGAAAAGGAATTCTGATCTGAAAAGACCGATTCCTTCACCGTCGCATTCGACAGCTTTCTTGGCATCCTTAGGAGTGCCGATGTTGCAGAAGAGTTCAAGCTTTGTTCCGTCAGCGTTAACTGTTTCCTTACCTATGAAGGTCTTAAGCTCTGACTGCTTACGGATGAATTCCTCACGCTTTAGCATGTATTTTGAAAGAACTTCTCCATCGGGATTTATGAAAACATCACCTTCGGTTCCGTCAATTATAGCGGTATCCTTATCTTTTACTTCGTCGACGATTCCGGGAACGGAGAGTACTGCAGGAATCTCAAGGGCTCTGGCAAGGATGGCGGAGTGGGAGGTCTTACCACCTATCTCCGTGATGATGCCGGTTACATTTTCCTTGATGATCTGTGATGTCATGGAAGGAGTAAGATCCTTGCAGACAAGAACAGTACCGGGTGCAACCTTGCTGATATCAATATCCTCAATGCCGAGGAGCTTTTTCAGGACGCTTACCTTGACATCGGAGATATCGGAAGCGCGCTGCTTCATCATCTCATCATCCATCTGTGAAAACATGTTAATAAACATATCACAAACGGCAGTAAGAGCTGTCTCGGCGCACTGCCCCTGGTCGATCATTTTGTCCATCTCTCCGGACATGGCGGGATCGGAGATCATTACGGCATGTCCCTGAAGGATTTCTGCTTCCTTGGGACCGATGCGTTTTCTGACATCCTCAGCCATTGCGTTAGTTTCTTCTACGAAGTCAGCTATTGCTTTATGAAAACGTTCTTTCTCTGCAGCGGGATCGGCAACCTGCTTTGCCTCAAAAGAAAGATCATGCTCTATTATGCGGCATATACTGCCGATACCGATTCCTCTGGATGCAGCTATTCCTTTGTACATATTTATTCCTCCAGATCAGTCACCCATACCGGACTCAATAAACTCTGAAAGCTCTGCGAGAGCCTTTTCTTCATCGGGACCTTCGCATACAAGCTCAATCTCGGAACCACACTTGATGCAAGCGCTCATAAGGAACATAACGCTCTTGCAATCATAGCTGTTGCCGTTAAACATGATTTTTACTGAGCTCTCAAAAGGAGTAGCCTTCTGTGAAAGAAGACTTGCGGGACGCATGTGCATGCCCTGCTCGTTTTTTACTGTGATGTTCTTTGATACCATAATGTATGTCCTTTCTTTACAAAACCTCATCCGTCTGCTGCGCAGACACCTTCCCCTAAAAGGGGAAGGCGATAGAATGAAAATTACTTAGTTACGTCCTTCTTGAGGATTCCAAGCAGCACTGCTGATACTACTGAACCAACAAGGAGTGCTACAAGATACATTGCTACATTACCTACAACAGGGAATACGAAGATTCCGCCGTGAGGAGCCATAAGTGTGCACTTAAATGCCATTGAGAGAGCGCCTGCTACAGCTGAACCAACCATAAGGGAAGGAATAACGTGGAGCGGGTCAGCAGCTGCAAACGGGATAGCACCTTCTGTGATAAAGCAAAGACCCATGATGAAGTTAACGGGACCTGACTTTCTCTCGCCCTCTGTGAACTTGTTCTTGAAAATTAGTGTTGCAATTGCAATTGCGATAGGAGGAGTCATACCACCAACCATAACTGCTGCCATGATCATCCAACCTGTCTGATCTGACTGGCTTGCTGTTGCAAGTGCTGCTGTACCGAATACATAAGCTGCCTTGTTGAGCGGGCCACCCATATCTGTTGCCATCATACCTCCGAGTATTGCACCAAGGACTACGATAGAACCGCTGCTCATTCCGTTAAGAACGCCTGTGATCCATGCATTGAGGGCACCAACCAGAGGGTTGATAGCGCACATTACAAGACCGATTACCAGGATACCGCAGAGCGGGTAGATGAGAACGGGCTTGATACCTTCAAGTGCAGCCGGAAGACCATCGGTGATCTTTCTGATTGCAAGTACGATATAACCTGCTGCAAAACCTGCTACAAGAGCGCCAAGGAATGCTGAAGGAATATCACCGCCGGGAGCTGCAAATGTAGCGCCTGTACTTGCAAGAGCACCGCCCACGAAACCAACTGCAAGACCGGGACGATCCGCTATACTCTGAGCAATAAATCCTGCAAGGATAGGAAGCATAAATCCGAATGCTGTTCCACCGATTGATTTAAACCATGCAGCAACAGGAGTGTTGGAACCAAAGTTTGAAGGATCGAGTGAGTAGTCATCCAAAAGGAATGCAATCGCAATAAGGATACCACCGCCGATAACGAAGGGAAGCATGTGTGATACACCGTTCATAAGGTGCTTGTATGCTTTTCTTCCTGCGCTTTCGTTATCAAGAGAAGCGCTGCTTGTTACGGATCCTGAATGCTGATAAACGGGAGCGTCGCCCTTTACCGCACGTCCGATAAGATCTGAAGAGTGGTGGATTGCATCGGCTGTTGAAGCCTTGATAACCTTCTTACCGTTGAATCTGCCCATCTCAACATTTTTATCTGCTGCGATGATAATAACATCAGCGTCCTTGATCTCAGCATCTGTGAGCACATTCTTTGCACCGCCCGAACCATCTGTCTCAACCTTCATTGAAAGGCCCTGGTCCTTTGCTGCCTGCTCGAGAGCTTCAGCAGCCATATATGTGTGAGCGATACCTGTGGGACATGCTGTTACACCAAGAAGCTTAATTCCTGATGATGTGGGAGCCGGAGCAGCTGACTCAGCACCGGAACTCTTTTTATCACGTGCATCTTCCTGCTTATCAATGAGATCAATGAATTCTTCAGGTGTTTTTGCTTCAATAAGAGAGGATGTGAAAGTCTGATCCATGAGCATTGTCATGAGCTTTGACAGTACCTCGAGATGTGTGTCGGCAGCTCCGTCAGGTGCTGCGATCATGAACAGAAGCTTACTGGGCTGGCCGTCGAGTGACTTGTAATCTACTCCTGACGGAACAGTAATGGCAACAAGTCCTGCCTTGTTAGCTGCTGCTGTCTTTGCGTGCGGAACAGCGATCCCCATGCCTACCGCAGTTGAACCCTTTGCTTCTCTGGCAACAATCGCATCCTTGAATGCTGCCTTGTCATTAAGATTGCCTACTTTGTCGTGAAGCGCTACCATCAGGTCGATTGCGGTATTCTGATCCGCAGCGGTCTGATTTAAGCTTACCCCTTCTTTGCTTAAAAGATCTTTGATTTTCATGTTTCTCCCTTTCTATGCGTTAGCATCCTTGTTGGGGTTTTCCCCAATACATTTGTATTTATATTGACGAAACGTATTTACAGGTTTATCCCTGTTTATAATGTTTCGTAAATACTGTTAATCAGCTCGCCTGTTGCGAGATCGTCGGAAAAGGCTGTTGCGCTTCCGGCGGCGGTTCCCATGTTAAGGGCAACCTTGTAATCCTTTGTTTTCATATATCCTGCGACAAAACCGGCTACCATTGAATCACCGGCTCCTACGGAGTTTTTAACCTTTCCTTTCGGAACACCGACGCGGAATCTCTGTCCGTCCTCTGTTATAAGCATTGCGCCATCGCCGGCCATGGATATCAGAACGTTTCTTGCGCCCATTTCCTGGAGCTTTTTGGCATGTTCTTCAATTTCGTCATCTGTTTTAAGTACGGTTCCGAACATCTCACCCAGTTCATGGTTGTTGGGTTTAATAAGGAAAGGATGGTATTTAAGAACATTCATGAGAAGATCCTTTGTTGCATCAACCACGAAGGTGACTCCCTTATCCTTTAATCTGTCCAGAATGATTTCATATACATCGCTTGGAAGAGTGCTTGGAATGCTTCCCGCAAGGATTAGCATATCGCCTTCCTTAAGCGAATCGAGTTTGCAGAGAAGCTCGTAATAGGCTTCGTCTGTGATAACCGGACCCTGAGCATTTATTTCTGTTTCCTGCTCTGATTTGATTTTTACGTTAATTCTTGAAATTCCATCCTTTAGCGTAATGAAATCAGCTAGAATTCCTTTATTCTTGACACTTTCAACTATGGCCTCTCCTGTAAAACCTGCTACGAAGCCAAGAGCTGTGTTCTCGATTCCGAGATTCTTTAATATGGTGGAAACATTGATTCCTTTTCCTCCGAAAAAGCAGTCCTCGGAAACTGAACGGTTGGTCATTCCCGGATCCAGTGGCTTATCCATTCTGACAATATAGTCAATTGCAGGGTTAAAAGTTACGGTATATATCATTTGCTTCTCCTTCCTTTTCAGTTGATGGCCTTGATGATGGTCTGATCTTTATATTTTTTGTCAGGCTCCTCATCTGTAATGATGCAGCAGTTCCTTAGCTCAGAAAAAGTAACCGAGCTCACAACTCCGAATTTGGTGTGGTCTGCAAGAATGTAGGAGAGATAGGTGTGCTTTATTGCTTCGGCTTTAACAAGTGCTTCGTCCACATCGGGGGTGGTGAAACCCGCCTGAACCGAAATGCCGTTTGTTCCCATGAAGGCCTTTGTAAAATGGAATTTTTTCAGCGCTTCCACACAATCGGGACCGATGACTGCTTCAGTAACGGGCTTTATACGGCCTCCTATTATCATGGTGGAGAGTCCTCTTTCCAAAAGCCTCTTGGCATGAACAACGCCGTTTGTAATGTACTTCGCCTTTTTATTTGTTATGTGATCGATTAGATGAAGAGTAGTTGTACCTGAATCGATATAAACAAAATCGTTGTCCTGGATAAGTGAAGCAGCATATTCCGAAATGATGTCTTTTTCTTCGGTATTACGATGTGTTTTCTCGGCAACAGAGGGCTCTGTTGTGGTCACGTCCTTTTTATTTAAAACAGTGGCACCGCCGAAAACCTTAAGAATGCGGCGCTCCTCGTGAAGAGCATTCAGATCGCGCCTGATTGTAGCCGCTGAAGAATCAAGAGCATCTACAAGCTCCTGAACAGTTGCTGCTTTATGTTCTTCAATATAGGAAACAATTGCTGATCGTCTTTCCTCGGTTAACATATGCTAAGTCTCCTTGAAAATTGATGATGGAATGTACCATCTGAGAAAAGAATAACATCAAGAGTAATCAAAGTCAATCATATATAATCACAAATACTCATGATAAATAAACAAAAATAATCAAGAATGATTGTGAATAATCACAAAAAATCACTTATAAGAAGCCCCGGGAAATGGTATCATTATGAATAGCACTTTTTATAAATAGAAGCGGAGAAGGAAAATGGACATAAAGGCAGTATTATTCGACCTTGACGGAACACTCATCGATACGGAAAAGTACTATCAGATAGTGTGGCCTAAAACAATAGAGCATTTCGGATTTCACATGACAAGAGAACAGGCGCTGCAGCTTAGAAGTCTCGGGAGACCCTTTGCTCCCGAACAGTTCAAAAAGTGGTACGGCGATGATTTTGACTATCATGAAGCGCGCGCCTACAGGAAAATTCTCTTTGAGGAGCTGGCTGCGAAGGAAGGGATAAATCTTAAGCCCGGAGCCAGGGAAATTCTTCAGTTTCTTAAGGAGAGAAATATCCTTATCGCTACAGCAACCGCGACGGATGAGGAGAGAACCACCAGATATTTGAGCGAAGTCGGGCTTCTTTCTTATTTTGATAAGATATGCTGTGCCACCATGGTTAAAGAGGGAAAACCTAAGCCCGACATTTACCTGTATGCCTGTGAACAGGTTGGAGTACCCAAGGAAAACTGTATCGCTGTGGAGGATGCTCCAAACGGAGTAAGGTCAGCAGCTGCGGCAGGTATTAAAACCGTATACATTCCCGATCAGAATGATGACGAGGAAGAGGTAAAGGGACTTTATTATAAGAAAATGGAGTCACTTTATGAACTAAAAGACCTTATAAGTAAATAAAAAGGTTATAGAAAATTAAGAAATCACAGCCCCTTTCTTCCTTTACACAAAAAGTATGATGGCATAAAATAGTAGTATATCCGTGATATCTAGCGAAATGAAAAACTGATTATACAGAAGCGAGGGGTTCTTATGGATCAGGTACTTACAAACGAACAGATGGATACTTTAGGAGAAATTGCCAACATCAGTATGGGTAATTCCGCGACCACACTCAGCATGATGGTCAATAAAAAGGTGGATATAACCACACCGAATGTTTCCGTGATCAAGCGCAGCGAGACTCTCGATGATTATGAGAATACCTGCATTTTTGTTCAGATTCACTACGTTAAGGGACTGACCGGCAATAACGTTCTCATTCTCAAGGAGAATGATGTTAAGGTTATGACGGATCTTATGATGGGTGGAGACGGTACCAACACTAACTGTGAGATATCGGATCTTCATCTTTCCGCAGCTTCGGAGGCCATGAACCAGATGATGGGTGCTGCGGCTACGTCTCTTTCTATGATGCTCAGTGTTCCTACTGATATCAGTACTCCTGTTGTCAACAGAATAGATGTCGACAGTGTCAAGATTTTTGAAAAGAGTTTTGAAATCGAGTACGATAATTTCGTCAAGGTAGCTTTCAAGATGACTATCGAAAATCTCATTGATTCAGTTATGGTTCAGTTATATCCTGTTCAGTTTGCCCGCGAGATGTGCGATAAATTTATAGCAAAGGAATAGTGTACTTGAAATAAGCACACCGGTAAAACAGCTCAAATGAATAAAGCAGAAGTATTAGAAATAAGGAAACAATTTACACCCGACAGATGTACTATCGATCACATCTGCGGGTGTTATGTTGATGGCGAAAAATCAAAGCGCCTTGTATTTAAAAAAGCATTCGGAAGCATCCCCGATGAGGAGATGTTCAAGTATCTCGATATTTTCAAACACACACTTACAGGAGTATTCGGAAAAAGTCTTATAAATCTCGAATTCCCGCTTGACCAGGAAGAGCAGGGAGGAACTCAGGAGTTTTTACTGCGTCTTCGTGATTCCCATCTTGAGGATGACAGTCTTATTGATGAATTCTATGACAAGATTATTGCCAATCTTTTTATGGAAGAGAATTATTATATAATCCTCGTTCATGCTGTCTATGATATCCCCGGAATGACCAGAGACGGAATAGAGATGGAGGATGCATCGGAGAATATCTATGATTACATTCTCTGCAGCATCTGTCCGGTTAAGCTTTCCAAGGCAGGACTTGGCTATAATGAAAAGACCAACGAGATAGAGGACAGATACCGCGACTGGGTTGTGGATGCACCTTCCAAGGGCTTCCTTTTTCCTGCATTTATTGAGAGAAATGCGGACATCCACAACATGCTCTATTTTTCAAAAAAGCCCGAGGACCTTCAGCCCGAGTTTATTCAGGCACTTTTCGGAGGAAGGGCACCTATGTCTGCACCGGAGCAGAAGAACCTTTTCCAGGCGCTGGTTGAGGAGACAATCGGTGAAGAGGCTGACTATGATGTGATGAGAAACATCCATGAAAATTTGAACACGATGCTCGAGGATCACGAGGAGGATGAGGTTCATTTCGAACTTTCAAAGGAAGATGTAAAGCACCTTCTCTCAGATAGCGGTGTTCCCGAGGAGCGAATGGACTACTTTGATCACAACTATAAAGAAATAGTTGGAGAGCAGGAACAGCCGCTTCTTGTTACGAATATTGCCAACACCAGAAAGTTCGATATAGAAGCTCCCAATGTTGTTATCAAGGTTAAACCCGACAGAGCTGACCTTGTGGAATCCAGAATTATCGACGGCAGGCAGTGCCTTGTAATCGAGGTGGACGACCACATCGAAGTAAACGGGGTTAATGTACGCACTTTTATTAAGGAGTAAAGCCTTCCCCTTGGGGACGTCGGCTCAGCGCGGACCGAAGCGGAGCGAAGACAAGTGGCACGAAGTGCCGGATGAGGGGAAAATAAAAAAACTTACAAATTGTATACAATTTATGTTAAGAATGTCATATAATATATAGAACGCTTCGGCGTTCTAATTTTTTCAGAGGATGGTGAATAAATGGTAAAGAAAATTCTTGGGGAATTACATGAATTCAAACTGCCAAGTATACTTACACCCCTGTGTATGATAGGAGAGGTTATCTGCGAGATGATCATCCCCGTCCTCATGGGTAGGATAGTAGACCTTGGAATTAACGGCGCTGATATGAACTACATTATCAGAGTAGGTTTGATGATGATAGTTGTGGCAATTTTAGGATTGCTCGCAGGTATCGGCGGCGCCTTCTATGGATCAAGGGCATCCACGGGACTTGCAAGGAATTTGAGAAAGAGAATGTTTGATAACATCCAGACCTTCTCCTTTGCAAATATAGACAAGTTCTCATCATCAGGTCTGGTAACAAGACTTACCACCGATGTTACGAATATTCAGAATGCCTACATGATGATACTCAGAATGGCGATGAGAGCACCGGCATCGATGATAATTGCTCTTGTTATGTCATTTATTATCTGCCCCAGGCTTGCGCTGGTATACCTGGTTGCGGTTATCTGCCTTGGAGCTTTCATTATTTTCATCATGAGCAAAGCAACAAAGTATTTCAGAGAAGTATTTGAAAAATATGACAGACTAAATGAGAGCGTACAGGAGAATGTATCCGCAATCCGCGTAGTCAAGGCTTATGTTCGTGAGGAGTATGAAAACAGCAAGTTTAAGACAGCTGCTCTTAATATCTATGAAATGTTTGTAAGAGCAGAGAAAGTTGTTACATTAAACGGCCCTGTTATGACTGCAACGGTTTATGCATGCATCCTTCTTATAAGCTGGATGGGTGCTCATATGATCGTTTCAAATGAGCTCACTACCGGCGCGATGATGAGTCTTCTTACCTACTGCATGAATATACTGATGAGTCTCATGATGCTCTCAATGATATTTGTTATGGTGACAATGTCATCTGCCAGCGCAAAGCGTATTGCAGAAGTTATCGATGAGGAGACAAGTATCTCCAATCCCGATCAGCCTGTTATGGAGGTAAAGGACGGAAGCATCAGATTTGATCATGTTGATTTCGCATATAACACCGAGTCCGAAGAACCTGTACTTAAGGATATCAACCTTGAAATCAAGTCAGGAGAAACTATCGGAATAATCGGTGGAACCGGTTCTGCGAAGTCTTCACTTGTTAATCTTATAAGCCGTCTCTACGATGTTGAAAAAGGAAGCGTAAGTGTAGGCGGAATCGATGTAAGAAAATACGATATGGAAGTTCTTAGAAATCAGGTTTCCGTTGTTTTACAGAAAAACGTGTTGTTTAGCGGAACCATTTATGAGAACCTCCGCTGGGGAGACAAAGAAGCAACTGATGAAGAAGTAAGGAGAGCCTGCGCATTGGCCTGTGCCGATGAGTTTATAGAAAAAATGCCCGAGGGTTATGATACCTTTATCGAGCAGGGCGGAACCAATGTTTCAGGTGGACAGAGACAGCGACTTTGTATTGCAAGAGCGCTTCTTAAAAAGCCCAAGATACTTATTCTGGATGACTCCACCAGTGCTGTTGATACCGCAACAGATGCGAAGATAAGAAAGGCCTTTGCCGAGGAAATCCCGAATACCACAAAGCTTATTATTGCTCAGAGAATATCCAGTGTTCAGGACTGTGACCGCATTATAGTTATGGATGATGGTAAGGTTGACGGCTTCGGAACACACGAAGAACTCCTTGCAAATAACACGATTTACCGCGAGGTTTATGAATCTCAGGTTGGTTCCAGCGGCGACGCTGATTTCGATGAAGGAGGGGATAACTGATGGCAGAAGAAAAAGTTAAAGAGATACGAGGCCCCGGAAATCGTCATATGAGAGGCGGCCCGAAACCAAAGATAAAAAATCCCGGCAAGCTTTTCATGAGGCTTATGTCGTATGTATTTAAAGACTATGGAATTCACATGGTACTTGTTGTAATCTGTATCATTCTTTCCGTTATAGCGAGCGTTCAGGGAACGATGTTTACAAAAACCTTGATCGATACTTATATCACACCGCTCATAGGGCAGGCGAACCCCGATTACGGTCCCCTTGCAAAGGCAATCGGAAATGTGATCATTTTCTATGCAATTGGTGTTGTTGCAGCTTTTGTTCAGGCGAGACTTATGATTTATGTGGGACAGGGAACCCTTCGAAATCTTCGAATCGAACTGTTTAACCACATGGAATCTCTTCCGATAAAGTACTTTGATACTCACGCTCACGGTGACATAATGTCAATCTACACCAATGACATTGACACACTCAGACAGATGATTTCCATGAGTATTCCGCAGCTTTTAAACAGTGCGATCACTATTGTCAGCGTGTTTATTTCAATGATTGTATTAAGTGTTCCGCTTACGATTGTGACACTTATAATGGTTGCACTTATGATTTTTCTGTCTGCAAAAGCAACCGGAGCATCAGGTAAGAATTTCGTTGCACAGCAGCAAAATCTTGGCGCGCTAAACGGCTACATCGAGGAGATGATGACAGGACAGAAGGTTATCAAGGTGTTCTGTCATGAAGAGGATACTATAAAGAGATTTGATGAGCTCAATGAGGAGCTTTACCAAAGTGCCTACAAGGCAAATGCTTACTCAGGCATCCTTGGACCGATAAATGCACAGCTCGGAAACTTAAGCTACGTTGTATGTGCGATCGTAGGTGGTGCAATAGCTCTTAATCAGTATCTTGGCTTTACAGTAGGAGGACTTGCAAGTTTCCTTACATTTAACAAGAGCTTTTCAATGCCCATTAACCAGGTGTCCATGCAGTTTAACAGTATTATCATGGCACTTGCAGGAGCTGAGCGTATTTTCAATCTTCTTGATGAACAGTCAGAGACAGATGATGGCTATGTAATGCTTGTTAATGCCAAGGAAGAAAACGGACAGATTGTTGAATCTAAGGAATTTACAGGACGCTGGGCATGGAAGCACTATCACAAGGCTGAGGGTACAACAACCTTCCAGCCCATGGAAGGCGATGTTACCTTCAATGATGTTGACTTCGGCTACACTGACGATAAGATGGTTCTTCACAACATCCTTCTTCATGCAAAACCGGGACAGAAGGTTGCACTCGTTGGTTCTACCGGTGCAGGAAAGACCACAATTACAAATCTGATAAACCGTTTCTATGATATTCAGGACGGTAAGATCAGATATGATAACATCAACATCAACAAGATTAAGAAGCCGGATCTTAGAAAGTCACTTGGAATGGTTCTTCAGGATACTCACCTGTTTACGGGAACTGTTGCAGAGAACATCCGCTACGGTAAGCTCGATGCGACTGATGAAGAGGTTAAGGCAGCAGCCAAGCTTGCCAATGCACACAGCTTCATCAAGAGACTTCCCGAGGGCTACAATACAATGCTTACAGGCGACGGAGCAAATCTTTCACAAGGTCAGCGCCAGCTCCTTGCCATCGCAAGAGCAGCAATTGCCAATCCGCCTGTACTTATCCTTGACGAGGCTACAAGCTCCATCGATACCCGTACAGAGAAAATTGTTCAGGATGGTATGGACAAGCTGATGCATGGTCGTACAACCTTCGTAATTGCCCACAGATTGTCCACTGTTAAGAACTCAGACTGTATCGTAGTTCTTGAGCAGGGCCGCATCGTGGAGATGGGTACTCACGACGAACTGCTTGAACTTAAGCAGAGATACTACCAGCTGTATACAGGTAATAAACCTGAAATGGTTACCGCATAATATAATTTAGATATGAAGATGGCCGAGCAGTTTTTGCTCGGCTGTTTTTATATGCTAGCAATTATTAGCAATAAAATAAGGATAAAGGTAAAGTTTTGTTGTATGCCAGAAGGGAGAAAGAAGGCCCATGAGGGTCAAATGAAGGCCAATGAAAAGGGAAACAACAAAAAGAGAAGAGATATATTAATTTGTTGCATGAGAGAGGAAGAATTTACAACAAAACAAGACGTGATATAAAGATTTGTTGTATGCAAAGAAAGGATAGACAACAAAAGAAGATGTAACGCAATGATTTATTGTTTGCTAAAGAGTAGGCATACAATAAAGTGAGAAGGAAAGTAGAGATTTGTTGCATAGAGAAAAATGAGGAACAATAAAATGAGAAGAAATACAGAGATTTGTTGCATATAAAGAAATTGCTAACAACAAATCAAAAAGCAAAAATGATATTTGTTGCATGGCATAAGATTATCTATCAATAGCATAATTATTTATGATATGAAAAAGGCTACATATGAAAAAGGGCTACCAAAGTGGCTAAAAAGCTGATATATTGAAGAACAGTATGAAAAAAATATAAGGGCTTATGGCTTGGAAATAATAGATTGGGAGGATGAGAAAATTGAGAAGATTTACAAAACTATTTGTTATCTTGGGGATAAGTACTCTTATTGCAGGTTGCACTCCTACAGCACAGGATGGAAGTGTGACAATTTCTGAGGGTGGTGAGACAGCAAGCACTGCGGATGATCAAAATGATAGTGCAAATAATGAGCAGGATGGAGATAGCGATAGCGTAGCCAATACTGATAATGCAGACATATCTGAAAATACTGAAAGCAGCGACGATTCGATAAATGATGGAGCTGAAGAAAACAATAATTCTGACAATAGCTCAGATGATAAAAATAGCGAAAACTTACAGAGAGATGACACCACTGAAGATAATATCAAATCTCAAAATGCTGAATCCGATCTCTACGACGCTTTTCTTGTAGGCGACAGCACCCTTAGTTTCGATTACTACATGAATAATGTGTTCCAGGATTCCGAGTATCGTTCTTATGTGGATGATATTATTTCCTATGTTCCCACAGACAGGGAATACACGCTGAGTGAACTTAGAAATACACTCCAGGGTATTCTCAATAATGATGCGTATTACTTTGCTGGCGGCGACATTGAAACAATGGAGTATGCCTTCATCGATTGCGGAGCAGATGATGTAAGAGAGATGGCCCTGAAAATGGTAGGACCCTTTGTGGAACCCGGAAGCGAACTGACTTTGGTAATAAAAGAGCTTGAAGGAAAACTTCAGGTTATCTATGCATTTGCATCCTGGTCCAGAAGTCAGACAGATATCTATGAATACGGCATTATATCCGGAGGAGGAAGTAACGGAGCATCCAACCATGGATGGGATGAAGCTTATATTAATGCTGACGGAAAATATCAGTTTGGCTACTACGAAGAGCAGGAAATGGACTTCGAGATGTTTGCAAACTACAAAGACCATGCCAATTTTGACTTATCAGATATTGAGGGAAGCATGACTATCTATAATCTTCAGCTTGAGGAATGGAGCAAAGATAAAAAGATAGAGCAGTATTATTCCTTTGAAGTCTATGATAATGAGACCTATGAAACCATGAACATTCCGAATCTCTATACCGACAGCAAATACAAAGATGTTGTGGATTCCTTCAAGGATTGTAAGTTTGTATCAATGGATGAACTCTATAAAATTGAGGCGGATAAAATGGAATCCATCGGTGTTACAGATAAAATCAAGAACGGAAAAATGCCGACCTATAGCAACATAAATCTTTATATGCTTGATAGTAATACTTCAGGGGAGACTGATAATAAGAAAGCGGAAACAGATAACAAGTCTTCAGAGACTATTGTAGATGATGGCACTCTTCAGTCAGAGCTTGCAAAGGTTGAAGCAAAGTATCAGGAATACGAAAACCTCGATTGGGCAGCGATGCCTCAGCAGCCGGCGAATGTGACTACATATGAGATGTATACCCTTTGGGATGAAGAGCTTAACTCTCTTTGGAGCAGACTCATCGAAAAGGTAACTCCCGAGGAAAAAGAGGAACTTCTTAATGATCAGCGCGCATGGATAAAGCGCAAGGAAGCAGCTGTTAAGGAAGCGGGAAACGAAGCACTCGGCGGAACCCTCCAGCCCCAGCTTGAAAACGGTACAGCCTGCGTCTATACAAGAAAGAGAACCTACTATCTTGCAACTGTTCTTGCAAAGGCACTCGGCGAGGACTTTGAGATTCCGAGTGAAGTTGAAAAGAGCTATTCAGACGTAGATACGGAACAATAAAATGAAGAAACGAATAATTATAATTTTTAGTGTTGTTATAATCATCTTTATTGGCGTGTTTGCTAAATGGAGTATCGAAGAAAAAAATAAAGCCACATACAAGTCCCGCCATGAAAAATTTGCATCACAGTATTTTTATGAAATTGACAGAGACACAGGTGAACTGGTTATTTCTAAGCCTGCTGTTATCGAAGTGATAAAGAACTGGGATAAATATGGATGCAGATATATCTACTCATTTGCTGATCCGGAAGTCGGATCTAATGAAGAAATGATGAGATGCTTACATTCGGAAGATAATCCTGATGAATGGGGATTATCTGTTGTTGATGCTTTTTACATAATGCTTGCTGAAGATGAATTTAAACGGTCAGCTGAACTTATAGAGTTAGACTATGATTCCAAAATCAGCATGATAGAGCTAAAGAGATCCTACACGATAAAAGATATTAACGATGCGATGGAAGTGTTTGTGCTCGGAGCGGAAAACGCTAGTGTGAACAACCAATATAAAAGTATTATGGATGTACCATACGATTTACAAAATGCGTGTATTTTTGCGATGGACAAATCGACATTTACGGCAAAGGAAATGATAATCTGCTGGAGCATGGCTATTACAGCTAATTCATAATAAAATTATATCATTTATCATTTGGGGAGCATGTTGTACAATCGTTATTCGAGGGGAACAAAAAGTTGTTTTATTTGGGAAATGTTTCAGGTTCACATGTAGAGCGTCTTCCATCAGGAAGACTGACAGCAAAGAAGAATAGCGTTACACTTACATGGAAGAATCGAACATACATCTGTCAGTCATTATATTCTACTTCAAAATCTTTAAAGAAAGCCTCTGTTCCGATTTCAGAAAAGAATCCTATAGATCCGTGTGCATCTTTACCGTGTTTCATAAAATGAACCACAAGTACAGGATCTTTTTCTTCATTCAAATAAAACTGAGCTTTTTCATCATGAATAATGGCTGTCAGCTGTACCCACTCATTTAATCCATTATGAATCGGCGCTTCATAATTAGTGATTCCAAATTCTCTAAAATAAGCAAAAGTATATCCCGGATAAGAAAAGTACTGACATCCATGTGCCTTACGCACAGGATCATTTGTCGTCCCATTAGTTGGCCTTATATAAAAAGATTCGAACTCGCTATTATCCTGATTTACCCTAAAAACGATTCCTATAAATCCTCTGGCGAAATCCGGAGCGTCGGGAAGAAGCCTGCTCAACATTTTTACCCTGATGATACCATTATGGAAATCTATATTTCTCAGTTTGACAAAGGTATTCTCATCGAACTGCATGATTTTTTCCTTTTTTATGACCCTGAAAACCTTCTCTCCATCTAGCTTTTCCTGAGTAACTGTTGTGTGTACCGGAATAAATTCTTCCAAATCTTCATATCTTGTCATCATTGATGTGTTGTCCTTTCATCTATTTCGAGTAAATGTCTATAATCCATCAAATCACGATTAACTAATACTAAAATTTTAACCATTTCAACAATAAAAATAAAGCCCACTAATGTGAGCTTTATTCTGTATACAAATTTAATCTGTGAATAGTACCGGATGGATTTTTTACTGTCTCATATATCGTACACAAAAAATGTTACAAATAATGGTGTAGAAGAAAAGGTTGTTGCTTACAGGCGGTAAATAAACTGCCTATATACCAAGGGAGGGCAAAAATGAGCATATATCCTTATGAGCAGACATATCCATCAATCACTTACGGACTTTTTTCCTTAAACATCCTTGTTAACAGGAAAAGACTAAGGGAATTGGATAACCATACAGTCATCATAGTTACGGATGAGATTATCGATGATTCCCTGATCAGAAAGTTTGCAGAGATCCTTCTCCTAAAAGGCTGTAAGAACATAGCATTTTGCGGAACAAATGCAGAAGAGTGGCACCAAATATTTGAAAAGGTCGACCTTGATGTAAACGGATTTAATGGCGCAGACGGATACGAGGATTTCGCTGTCATGTGGTGCTTTAACGATATTGAGAATCTTCCTGATGAACTGTATTCCTGCTGGAACGAAGTCCTTATCCTCTGCAGCAGCATGTCAGTTTTAAAGGAATGCCGTGCGATTATTGCTGAGAGCATAGACCCTGTATTTTGACGAAACTCCCCGGCGCCCATTAATACCCTTCGGCAGATTATACAGTCGCTCCGGCGCGTTATTCTTCCTTTGTTAGTTCGTCGATAGCAGTCTTGAAAGAGGCTGCCTTATCTGTTGTGAAGAAGACCTTGTCGGCACCGGCTTCTCGGGCCTCCATGAAGGAATCCTCGTCGGTGGCAACCGCAATGACGGGGATGTGCTTGAAACCGGCGCGATCCTTGATGTAATGGATGACCTGATCGCCGGAGATTTTTTCAATATCAAGATCCACGATGACAAGACGGATGTTATCGTGGTACTGGCTTAGGTAAGTGAGAGCTGTGTCGCCGCTGTGAGTCTCGATGATCGAAAACTTTTCGGAAGCTGCATTCAGGAATTTCTCCGACATCATGCTTTCTGCGGAGCTAGCAAGCAAAATAAGAGGTTTTCCGTAGGCTTCGCTCTTCGGAATAACCCAGGTACTAACACAGTTTTTGCCCATGAGCTTGGACTGGTAGAGGGCGTCGTCAGCCATGCGGAATACTTCACCAATGGAATGATCTCCGGTGTCGATGATCGCGCCTATACTTAAGGTAAAAGGACTACCGGTACCGAGATCCAAGTCAGTCAGCATCATTTGCATAGTTCTGCAGCGCATCTCAACAATATCAAGCCTTGCCAGACCCGGCATGAATACCATGAATTCATCTCCTCCGAATCTTCCGATATAATCCGTAGATCTGAAGTTTTTTCTTAGAAGCTCGCCAATATTTGCCAAAAGCCTGTCACCGGTATCGTGGCCGAAATTATCATTGACCTGTTTGAAATTATCCACGTCGATAATACACATACCGCACGGATCGCCGGACTTTCTTCGCTCAAAATAATTGTTGATTGCAGTTAATAGAGCACCTTTATTCAGAAGATAAGTAAGCTTATCGATTGTACTGATTTTGGTCAGCTCATCAAAGGCAAGACCCTCCTGGGATCTCACCTCCAGAATGATGTGCGCACTTAGCATAGATAACACATAAGATGCCAGAGCAAGATATACATCATGGTGAAAGATATCTGTGGTTTTGGTGAAAAATGAAGCAATGCAGAAGATGATAACAAGCGTCAACTCAAAAAGGCCATATTTATACATCCTTGTAATATACACCGTAGGGAATACCACAAGGTATAATGGAAACCACATGGCCTGATGATCAGCGGAAGATGTCATATCCCTCAATATAAACAGAATAAATAAAACAAAGTAGAAGGTTATGCAAAGAACTTCTGTTGTGACGGCAGACAATTTTTCCGCTTTTCTCGTATTAAGATTGATCAGGAAATAAATGGTAAGCAGCGGAACCAGCAGTACATGAGCAATGCTCAGTCTGAAGTCGGCAACGATGATCTTACCAAGGAAAATCATTGCAATATAACACATAGCAATATACATGCAAGACTTTCTAAGCATGTAACGATTGCTATTTTCTATGGTCTCAGTACATTTGCCAAAGTATTCGAGAATCTTTCTGTTCTCTCTTTTTGCACTGAACTCAATTTTGCTAGAGCCATAATTTTTATCCATGTAAATGCCCCTGAAAAATATCACTTCATTACAGGAAGAGTCTCATCATAAACAACTTCATCATTATGTGTAACAACACGCCACTCAAGAATCTCATAGGTGGGAGTATCCGGACCTTCCGAGTACATCGGTTTTATGTTTACATCAAGAGTCTGGAATTCACTAAGAGTAATACTTTTATTAAGCGAATTCACGTTGATATTCGGATCGCTCCAGTCGATTTTTCTAAAGGAAGGCTCATTCTCGGCAATAAATCCGCTGGCTTCGTGGCAGGCCTGATAGTAGGAAAGAGATCTGTCAAGCATTTTTTTGCTCAGAATATAATCTGCCCTTGAATTGACAAGAGTCAGCGATGCAAAGGATATGAGGCTCAGCACGAGGAAAATTAGCAAAATAGATGCTGCGCCTATATGGGTGCTGTAGATCGGCTTACGCTTCACTATTGTCTACCTCCGTGTTTCCAATGTAAAAATCGGTGTATCTGTCGGAAATGATATCAGGATCATCATCATCCGGAATCTGGTCGATTGTGGTCTGCTCATCCATCCTGAGGATGGTTATCTCGCCTTGGAGTGCATCGCCGTCCATTAGTGAGGTGTCGGCCTGCGTGTCTGCGTAAACTTCCTTTGCGGGAAGTTTTTTTATGGACAGAAGGAGCTCATATCCTGCGAAATTCAGAGCACCGTTTTCAGAAGGAAAATCTATAAGATTCCAGTTTTCATCAAAAAACATAATAAGCGCCCCGATCTCAGGGGTGTCATCGTAGGATTCAAGGACAACGCAGCAGCCAGCAAAATAGTCGGCGATGGTGTGCAGATTCCCGCGGCTTCCGTAAAAAACCTCAGAGATATTCTGCGTCCATAAAACTGAATTGTTCATCTCCACAGATTGCTCGGACAAAGTGTGAGCCTTGGCAAAGAGCTGGATGCAGATTGCCCCGGATATAGAGAAAAACAAAATTGATATGATGAGCTCCATCAGAAAGAGACTCGTTTTGCTGTGTTGTGTATGATTCATCCGTTAGCCCCTGTGCCGGATCTTTTCGATGTTATAAAAGTAAGATCCTTTCCGTCAGTCAAAGTGATGGTTATCTGTAGAAGACCTTCTCCTTTACTTGTTATTTCAAGGTTATTAATATCCATTATCCGCTGCCCCGATTCAGGTAGAAGTGTACCTGCATCGGCTCTTGAAAAGAGCTCCATGAGACTTCCTTCGTACTCATAGAGGTAGGTTACATAATCCACTGTACCTATTGTTGTATCTATTCTGAGAGCACCGGATTTATTGAAAATATCTGTGCTTATATTTCCTTCGGTATCATATTGCCGCAGCTTTTCTGTAATATACGCATAAGCTGTTCGTCTGTCATAGTTTTCCGCAAGAGTGGTGACACTTCTCTTATAAATGCTTGACCCAAGCGCAATAAGCATCAGCGCTCCCATTGCAAATAAAAACAGAAGAGCGATGACGAAGAGCATATCTACGGTATGTCTGCTTTCAAACTGTTTTTTCATGGACGAAGGCCTGCTCCTTTAACGCGCAAAATTGTGACATCCGGATAGATATTGGATGCGACGGGTCTGTAATCTATAAAAAATATGCTCTTGTCATAGACAAGGCCGTAATGTTCCTCAAGATATTCCAAACTCGGAGGATAGATTCCCTCGATGGAATAGCACTGAACGATATCTCTTTCCACTGCTGTATAAAGGCTTTCTTCCTGTTTCTTTTCTGTGCTCCTGCTTATCTGTGAAACTCCGATGTAAAAAATCACGATGATGAAAATGATGACAAGCGAAGGAACGATAAAGCCCATGATACTAAGTATGAAGTTTTGCCTTTTTTTGAGAGTGAGTTCTTCCATACATGTTTACCCGATCGATGACATGATTCCCATCAGCGGCAGTATTACCGACAGAAGGATAAGTCCTACTATCAGTGAAAGGATGATTACGAGAGTGGGCTCCAGGATAGAAATGAAATTGTACATTTTTCTCTGGGTCTCATCCGTATACTTTCTGGCTATTTGCTGCATTACGGTATCCATTGAACCGGACTGGAAGCCGATGGCAACCATCCTTGAGTAAAACTTGTTGAAGATACCGGCTTCCTTAACAGCCTCGGGGAAGCTGTCACCCGCTGCGATGAGTGAGCGGCAGGTCTCGATTTTTACGACCATATCCTTGTATTCAACCAGCTTACTTACAAGGCGTAGCCCTTCATAGGTGTCCATTCCACTTGACAGAGTAAGTACCATTCCATTTGCAAATCTGGCGGTTGCAATCTCTCCGTAAATCTTTCTTATCGGAGGAATGTGCATGCCGATAGTTCTGAAAATATCATGCCCCTTTTTAGTTTTAACAAAGAAGATACAGCCGGCCGCAAAAATAACCATGATAGCTATAAACACGATGGAGTAGCGGTTTAGCGCGCTTCCTACAGCCAAGAGCGACCTCGAAAAGCTGTTCATGCTGGTTCCGAGCTGAGCGAATACCTGACCGAAAATGGGAAGCACCTGTGTGATCAGAACAATGATTACAACGATCATCATTCCTATCATTATGAGAGGATAGGAGATGGCGCTGCTTATATTTGTGCGTATGGTATCTTCCTGCTCGTAGTAATCGGCAAGGGAATCCATTACCAGATCCAGATTACCGGACTCTTCACCGATGGTTACCATGTGTATCACATAGCTTGGAAAAGCTCCGGTCATCTGCAGGGCAACGTGAAATCTTTCACCGGAACTCAGAATTTGTGAGATGGTCTTAAGGGTGGAATCATCCCCTTCAAATTTGAAATCCTGAAGCATGATTTCTATTCCTTCAAGCGGGGCAATACCTGCTTTTATCAGCATTGCCATCTGCCTGCAGAAAACGGATATCTCATAGTCCGATAGTTTTTTTTCAGCCTTTGAATTCATAGTGTTTTCCTCAGTTAATAAATGTATTTAGTCTGGTAGTTTTCACCGTCACCGATAAAGGATGCCAGTTTTGTGGTTTCTGTTGTGGAAGCAAAAGTCGGATCCATAAGTGACCATTTTTTGCCGTCGAATTGAATCATTCCGTTTACCCAGCCCACATCTTTTATATAAGTACTTATCCATGCATGGTATGCGGTTCCCGCGTAGCCGACCTCCATTCTGGTGGGTATCCTCTGGGACCTAAGCATTGATGTCATCAGCACGGCATAGTCAAGACAGATGCCTTTTCCGGTGGTCAGAACTTCATCTATGTCCGGAAGGTAACCGCTCTGTACGGTTTCAGCCTCCTCGTAGTCATAGGACATGCTGCTGATCAGGGCGTTATATATTGCGGAAACTACATCCAGGTCATCGTTTGCCGTGTAGGATAAATACTCGCTGTAGGCTATCGCCTGATTGCCCTCATTAAAGTTCACATATTGATTCGGATACAAAAACGGCAGGAATTCGTCATTAAGGGTGACCTCTATGTTTTGAGTAAATGCCGTTACATACTGTGTTCCGACCAGGTTTTCATAAACTGCGATGAGATATTTTCCATCCCCTGCCTGAAGAGGAAAAACCTCATCCTTTCCGCCGTCTGTTGTGAGGTTATAGGTGTATACAACTTCATCGGGACCGGTTATTCTGAGCTTTACCTTTGGCGATTCGCCGGTATAGCGTATTATCACATAGCCCTCAGATGCGTTTGTTGCATCAACCTTTGCGACATCGTTTTTGTATACGACTTTGCCGTCTGCCTTGGGTTTTAGACACACAGGGGTATTGTCCCTTGTTCCCTTAACAAGTGTCGAGACATCATAGGTCTCACGGTTAGCCATGGCTTTTGCGGCAAGCAGTCTGTCCGCGTCAATGACAATGCCGTGCGGCAGAACAAGCAGCAAAATCGGAGACAGGGTGATAATGACAAGCATAGCGAGGCTCACATAAATATTCACGGAAAGAAAATCCGGAGCGCTTTTTATAAAGCCTCTTGATGCTTTGATCTTTTCCTGATTTTCTCCCGCAAAAGCACCGGCCTTCCCGGATAACTCCAATACCTCAAGGAAAGTGGAAGAAATCTCGTCATCGCTCATATGAAATTTATTCTTCCTGTCTTTTACATATTCCATAGTCATCACGCGCGTCTTAGTTTTCTTAGCTCTAAAATGTGTTCTCTTGAGTTTGTGAGGCTCTTTTCCACATGGCGCTTTGTAATATGAAGAGCGTTTGCAATATCCTTATCTGATAGTCCTACAAAATCATGCAGGAAGAAAATCTCTCTCTCAAAAAATGATAAAGATTCAATCTCTTCCGGATGGAGCAGTGAGTACAGATCGGTGCGGCCTTCTGCCATGACCCGGTCATAACATACATCGAAAGCGATGCGGCGAAGCCACGCATCAAAAAGGGAAGGATCCTTAAGCTTAAGTATGTTCTTTATAACAATGGAGTATATTTCGCGCACAGCCTCAAGACTCCTGTCGTTTTCACCAAGGATGTGCCGGCAATAGTTGTAGGTATCATCCACGGTGAGACAGTAGATCTCTGTGAAAGCCTCTGTGTCGTCGTTCCACATATCAAGGACGAGCTGTTGTATTCTTGAAGAACGCTTCCCTAACATCATCTGTTGCACCTTAAGTAAGAACATTCGGGTTTTCGGTAAAATTCCTGTAAGCACAGGTTATTAAAGTATAAAAATGGTCTGCATTTACACTGTCCCCAAGGACGCTTGAATATGAAAGCGTTATGGGATTCTCCGGAGAAAGAGCATTCCTGTTGTGAATTCTTCTTCCGAGATCACCCAGGAAAAGATCGACGGCGGTTCTGTCACAGTTCTCGATTACGACCAAAAATTCATTACCGCTGTTTCTTCCAATAAGACCGTACTGAGTTCCAACCGATTCAAGAATTGAACAAAAATCGGAAATGATTTTGTCACCGCTTCCACGTCCGCTTTTTTCATTTATCTCTTTTAAGTTATCCAGCACCATAAGGACACACCCGAGGTGCAGGAGCTTTTCGGGAGAGTCGTATTTCTGAGATATGCGGTCAATGCTGTATCTGTTGGGAAGACCCGTGAGTTTATCGAGAAAAGACAGATCACGCAGATCCCGAAGCATATTCCGGTTTTTCTTCATAAGAATAAAATCCAGGAAAACGCAAAGAAATCCTGTCAGAAGACAGAGCCATATAACTATAAAAGATACGAGATAAGCCTTGTCCTCAAAGATGGAACTGCGAAGATTCTGATTAGTTATAAGGATGAAAAAGTATATTGCTGCAAGCAAAATGAAAACTGCCATAAATGCAGCTTTGGTGATGCATATTTTCTTTACAAGGTCAGGTTTTTTGGACATCCCCAATCTCCCTCCGTGGGCATAAAATGGCATATTTTCTTACTTAAATATTATAAGGTATAGGTTATTCAAAAAAAATGTTCTAACCATAAACTAAGGATAAAGTTAGCCTAAAATATTCGGAAAATCACACATTAGCAAAATGGAATTTAGTATAATGAACGCGAGGTGGGATTATGATTATTTTGTTTGTCTTTATTTTGATGTTTATCATTATTTTGACTCTGGCAATCTATCTTTACATAGATGAGTGCATGCAGCTGCGAAAGCGGCTTTTGCGTCTCGGAGTAAAGAAGGATGAGATCATGTCATTTCCAAAAGGTCTTTGGATTTTCAGGCTTAAAGAGCTTTTATATGAAAAGGAAACCGAGCTGGCAGAAGAGTGTTTTCTGACAGTTGATAAGGATATTTAAAGCGGAGGTAAGTAAGATGGCAAAGGAAAAGAAGGAACAAGGTGTAGAAAAGAAGGGCTTTTCATTTAAAAGCGTAAAGCCTAAGCTTATCAGTGTTATGCTGCTTCTTTGCATAATTCCGATACTGGTATCAGTTGTTGTAAGCTATCGCAGTTCGATGACTAAATCCTTAGAGGATGCTGAGTCAATTAATGTTAAGAAGGCTCAGGTTATAGAGAAAGCTTATATGGAACACATTGAGCAGATGGTCAGCGCTCTTCAGACAGCAGCTTCGAGTCCTTATATGGTCAGCTATATGCAAACACCTGAAGATCAGCGTGATAACGAGGCTATGCAGGCCTGGCTCCAGGATATGGAGAGTAAGCTTGATGGAGATAACTCGATTGTAGTTACTGCTCCCGACGGAAATCAGGTTGTAAGGTCATCGGGAGAATTAACGAATATCGCTGACAGAGATTACTTTCAGAATGCGCTTAAGGGCAATACCTTTGTTTCAGGAGTATATGCCTCCAAGACTACAGGAAAGGCTACAATTTTCATTATTACCCCTATTTTTGATCAGGGGCAGCAGGTTATTGGAACCATAATGAGAAGTTATAGCCTTGATAATCTGAATTCTTTTCTTGCGGAAAATGTTGATTCATCAAAGGGTGAAGAGGCTTTTATACTATCTTCGGCGGGCGAGCTTATCGGACATTGCGCGATGGAGATTGATGCAAATAATCTTATTGATTTTAGTGAATTTGGTCTTTATAAACAATCTCAGTCTGCTGATAACGGAAGTACCATTGGAGCGAACAATGGAATAAAGTATGTTATGTCCTTCCAAAAGGAACCCAAGACCGGTTGGCTTATTGTAACTGCAGCGCAATACAATGTGATAATGGCACCTACATATAATTCATGCAATATTATCATCGGGCTTGGACTAGCTATGATTGTCATTGCGATATTCATCTCACTTAAGATGGCCAATTCCTTTACACTTCCGCTTAAAGAGGTTAATGATTCCGTTAGTAAGCTTGCAGAAGGCGAGTTTCATAGGATTACTAAGTTCACAAAAAGAGAGGATGAATTTGGTGAGATCATCAATAACACCAATGCAGTTATTGATAAACTGAATTCAATTGTTACAAGCATTAAGGATTCGACGATATCCGTGAACAGTTCGTCTGAGGAACTGGCGGATACTGCTAATCAGATTTCGCAGACAGCAGACGATGTATCCAATGCGGTTCAGGAAATTGCATCAGGTGCAACGCAGCAGGCTGACGAGATTCAGAGCGTAACAGAGAATGTCGGCAGTATCGGCGAAGCAACCGGCAATGTTCAGACCAGCACGGATGATCTTGCAAATCTTGCAGGCAGAATGCAGGAAGTCAGCACAGAATCTGCGCAGAGTCTTGCAGACCTGCAGCATAGTTCCGAGAGTATGAGCGAGAGTATCGTACAGATCACGGAGAAGATTGGTGCAACCAGTAAGGCAGTTGAGAATATCAACGAGAAGGTTATGGGAATTGCATCCATTGCATCCCAGACAAACCTATTGTCACTTAATGCTTCCATCGAGGCAGCAAGAGCAGGCGAAGCAGGAAAAGGCTTTGCGGTTGTTGCTGAGGAAATCGGAAAGCTTGCTGATGATTCCAGAACTATGGCAGATGATATCAGAAGAGAGATGGATGTTCTTCTGTCAGAGTCTCAGTCAGCGGTTGCTATGGCATCAGAGGTTCAGAGACAAAACGACGAGCAGCAGGCAGTGCTCGGCAGTACAGTTCAGAGCGTAAATGCTATGATAGAAGATATTTCATCAACGGTTGTAAGTGTTAAGAGTATTGAAACTGACGCAGGAACCTGCGTGGATGCAAAGAATGTGGTTGCCGACGCTATGGCATCACTGTCCGCTATTTCGCAGGAGAACGCTGCATCCTCAGAGGAGACCGGTGCTTCCATGCAGGAGCTTTCAGCAACCGTTACAACGCTGGCATCCTCAGCAGACTCCCTCAAGGAAGTTGCCGAGAAGCTCAACGCCGAGATGGCTTTCTTTAAGTAAGCACCCAGCGAGGTTATTTCGAGCTGCTGGTGCGCACTTAGTTCTGGCGAGCAAAGCGAGAGCAGAACTTCCTTATGATCAAAGCTTAATAAACGTGCCCTTACGTTTGGCGAACAGTGTGTAATACCTGAAGCCGCAGGCTTTGGCGATTTCTACAGCGGTTTCGAAGCCAAGACCGACATTCTCGGGCTTGTGCGCATCGGAACCAAAGGTTATGATCTCGCCGCCCAGCTCTTTGTAGCGGGCGAGGACTTCGCGTGAGGGATTGGGATCTCCCAAAGTGGGCTCTGTATAAAGGGACTTGGTGTTTACATCAAGTCCTTTTCCTTTTGCAATAAGAGTCTTCAGGATCTCATCGATGACATCTGAATAATCCTTGTAGGTGTAGTTCTTATTCAGATTAGGAGCGTAGCGTACAAGGTAGTCCAGATGGCCGAGGACATCAAAATCGTCGAATAAGTTTATGTTCTCGAGAGTTGATTCGAAAAACTCGGTAAAGGCTTCCTTTTCAGTGCGTCCCTCATAGAAAGAAGCAAAGTAGGGATCTTTTCCGTGGCATACGTGATTGGAACCTATGATAAAGTCGAAGGGATATTTCTTTGCATATTCGAGATTTGCGTCCACAACCTGCGGCTGCATTCCAAGCTCGATTCCAAAATAAATATCAATGGTATCGGCATAATTATCTTTAATAGAAGAGTACTCTTTATAATAGGCATCCGTATCGACTACGAACTGATCCGTTATTCCGTCCGGAACATCGGGATAGTCCATGTCCATGTGCTCTGTGATACAAATTGCGGGTAGCTGCTTTTTGATAGCCTGCTCTATGACAGCTTCCATGGGAGAGTCGCAATCTCCCGAGTGGTGTGTGTGCATATGAAAATCTGCCGGTAATTGTTTTGACATGTTTTTTCTCCGTTATGAATTCATTATTTTTCTTCTTCTTTTACCACGCAAATGGTCCAGTCCGAAGCTTCGTTTCTTAAATGATAGAGATTATACCAGGTGCCCTGTCCGTTATTGGCTCTGTAAAGACCTTCCCCTGTTTCCTGAGTCATGAAGAGCTCGTGGCTCAAATCTTCGACTGAGTCACCGTTTGCTGCAAATTGGGAATGAGCCGCAAGCATTCCCGAGCTGTCCACAAGAAATGCGTGATCATTCTGGCCTGCCAGGATCTTATGAAAATTGAAAAGATCATAGTTTCTCTGAACGATACCCAGGATATCACCGCTTTCGGATTTGACCGGGACGGCAAAGGTTACTAATAGAGCACCTGTTGATTTTGAAACAATGACATCGGATATGGCATTTTCTCCGCTTATGGATTTTGCGAAATAATCTCTTTCAGAGACATCCTTAAGGTCGCCTTCTGTACTAAGGAGCTGCATGCCGTCAGCGCCGGTAAGAATGATTTTTGAATCCTCGGAAAGAGAAGATTCAACACTCTGCAGATAAGATAATTCACTGTCTGCAAGTTCTGCATTGGCAGTATCTTCCATATAAGAAATTGTGGAAGGTGATAATGCAACAGCCTCAAGGGATCCCAGATTCTCGTCTATAACCCTTTGCCACTCGCCTTCAATATTATGTGCTTCCCATTTCATGGAATCGTGAGTACTGCTGAGTACCTTGTCCGAGGTTTTCATGTGATTAACCGAAAGAAATGCGATAAGCGGAATCAGGAATGCCAGAAGTAAACCAACTATTATTACTACAATAATAATTGTTTTCATACTAATTCCTGAAAAATTGTTGTTTTCTGTGTCTCCCATAATGATCTCCTTGTAAATCATAAATCTTTTTATTCAAAAACATCCTATATTCTAGAGTATAGAAAGAATTTTATCAATTAAGAGTTCAGATAAAACGATTATGCGTACATTTTTGATTCTATATAAGGAAATTTTTGATAATTCTGTGTTTTTGCCCAAAGATTACTTGAAAAATTGAGAGAAGTTAGATAAAATAAATTTGCTGTCAAATTTTTGACAATCACGTTGTAAAGAATTAGTAGCAGCAAATAAATTTTAATATCATTTTAGGAGGACTTAAAATGGCAGTAAAGGTAGCAATCAATGGTTTTGGCCGTATCGGTCGTCTTGCATTCAGACAGATGTTTGAGCACGAGGGAACAGAGATCGTAGCAATCAACGATCTTACAGCACCCAAGATGCTTGCACACCTTCTTAAGTATGACTCTTCACAGGGTAAGTACAAGTATGCTGATAAGGTATCTTTCGATGACGATTCCATCACAGTAAACGGAAAGAAGATCACAATTTACAAGGAAGCTGACGCTAATAACCTTCCTTGGGGTAAGATCGGTGTAGACGTTGTTCTTGAGTGTACAGGTTTCTACACATCTAAGGACAAGGCTCAGGCACACATCAACGCTGGTGCAAAGAAGGTTGTTATTTCTGCTCCTGCAGGAAATGATCTTCCTACAATCGTATATAACGTTAACCACGAGACACTTACAGCAGATGACAACATCATCTCTGCAGCTTCTTGTACAACAAACTGCCTTGCACCTATGGCTAAGGCTCTTAACGACTATGCACCTATCCAGTCCGGTATCATGGCTACAATCCATGCTTACACAGGTGATCAGATGATCCTTGACGGACCTCAGAGAAAGGGTGACCTTAGAAGAGCTCGTGCAGGCGCTGTTAACATCGTTCCTAACAGCACAGGTGCTGCAAAGGCTATCGGCCTTGTTATTCCTGAACTCAACGGCAAGCTCATCGGCGCTGCTCAGAGAGTACCGGTTCCGACAGGTTCCACAACACTTCTTTTCGCTGTAGTTAAGAGCAGCACAGAAGTTACTAAGGAGAGCATCAACGAGGCTATGAAGAAGGCTTCTGATCCTGAGACATTCGGTTACAACGAGGATGAGATCGTATCTTCTGATATCGTTGGAATGACATATGGTTCACTCTTCGATGCAACTCAGACAATGGTTACAAAGATTGGTGACGACCTCTATGAAGTTCAGGTTGTTTCATGGTATGACAACGAGAACTCTTACACATCTCAGATGGTTCGTACAATCAAGTACTTCGAGAAGTTCGTTAAGTAAGAACCCCGCGAGGTATTCCTCGAGCGGCTGGTTCGCACTTAGTTCGATCGAGCGTTAGCGAGAGTCGAACTTCCTTATGAAATCGTATTGATTTAGAAGAGGGTCCGGTCCGTATGGACCTGGCCCTCTTATTTTTTATCCAGGAGGAAAACAAAAATGGCACTTAATAAGAAATCTGTTGATGATTTCAGCGCAAAGGGCAGAAGAGTACTTGTTCGTTGTGACTTCAACGTACCGCTCAAGAATGGTGAGATCACAGACGAGACACGTATCAATGCTGCACTTCCTACAATCAAGAAGCTTATCGCAGAT
The DNA here is from genome assembly GCF_900109475.1 of Butyrivibrio sp. ob235. Taxonomy (NCBI): domain Bacteria; kingdom Bacillati; phylum Bacillota; class Clostridia; order Lachnospirales; family Lachnospiraceae; genus Butyrivibrio; species Butyrivibrio sp. ob235. The sequence goes on along the minus strand of NZ_FOBE01000025.1, from coordinate 5,342 downwards.
GGCGGCAAGGTAATCCTTTGCTCACATCTTGGTAAGGTTAAGAACGGCCCCAACGAGGGTGAGTCTCTTGCTCCTGTAGCTAAGAGCCTTTCAGCTAAGCTCGGCAAGGACGTTAAGTTCATCGCTGACTACAACGTAACAGGTGCGGATGCAACTGCTGCTGTTGAGGCTATGGGTGAGGGTGATGTAGTTCTTCTTCAGAATACACGTTTCCGTGGAAAGGAAGAGACAAAGCCTTCAGATGCAGGTGAAGCTTTCGCAAAAGAGCTTGCAGATCTTTGTGATGATTATGTATGTGACGCTTTCGGTTCTGCTCACAGAGCACACGCTTCCGTAGCTGTTGTTACAAAGTATGTTCGTGAGAAGGGTGGCAACTGTGCAGTTGGCTACCTTATGCAGAAAGAGATCGATTTCCTCGGCAATGCCGTTGAGAATCCGGTTCGTCCTTTCGTAGCAATCCTTGGCGGCGCTAAGGTTGCTGATAAGCTTAACGTTATCAATAACCTCCTTGAGAAGTGCGATACACTTATCATCGGTGGTGGTATGGCTTACACATTCCTTAAGGCTAAGGGCTATGAAGTAGGTCTTTCACTCGTAGATAACGAGAAGATTGATTATTGTAAGGAAATGATGGAGAAGGCTGAGAAGAACGGCAAGAAGCTTCTTCTTCCTGTTGATACAGTTGTATCAGGCGGATTCCCGGATCCTATCGACAATCCTAATATCGAGACAGCAATCGTTGAGTCCAACGCAATTCCTTCTGACAAGGAAGGTCTTGATATCGGTGTGAAGACAAGAGAGCTTTTCGCAGATGCTGTAAAGAGTGCAAAGACTGTTGTTTGGAACGGACCTATGGGTGTATTCGAGAACCCTGTACTTGCTGAAGGTACAAAGGCTGTTGCTAAGGCTCTTGCAGAGACAGATGCTACAACAATCATCGGTGGTGGTGATAGTGCAGCAGCTGTTAACCAGCTTGGTTTTGCTGACAAGATGAGCCACATCTCAACAGGTGGCGGTGCTTCACTTGAGTTCCTTGAGGGTAAGGAGCTTCCCGGTGTTGTTGCTGCAGATAATAAGTAAAGAAGGAGACTTTTTAAAATGGCACGTAGAAGAATCATTGCCGGCAACTGGAAGATGAACATGACACCTTCTGAAGCTGTAAAGCTTGTTGCTGAGCTTAAAGATTTAGTTAAAAATGATGATGTAGACGTAGTTTACTGCGTTCCTGCAATTGATATCGTTCCTGTAGTAGAGGCTGTTAAGGGCACAAACGTTAATGTTGGTGCTGAGAACTTCTACATCGAGGATAAGGGTGCTTTCACAGGTGAGATTTCCGCACCTATGCTCGTAGATGCAGGCGTTAAGTATGTTATCATGGGACATTCCGAGAGAAGAGACATCTTCGGCGAGAATGATATTCTTATCAATGCTAAGGTTAAGAAGGCATTTGCTGCAGGTCTTACACCTATCCTTTGCTGCGGTGAGTCACTTGCACTTCGTAAGGCCGGTACTTACAAGGAGTGGATCGAGAGACAGATCACATGGGATCTTAGCGGTGTAACAGCTGATCAGGTTAAGAAGCTTGTTATCGCTTACGAGCCTATCTGGGCTATCGGAACTGGCGAGACAGCAACTGCTGACCAGGCTGAAGAAGTTTGTGCATTTATCCGTGAGCTTGTTGCTAAGCTTTACGATCAGGCTACAGCTGATGAAGTTCGTATCCAGTACGGCGGATCAATGAATGCAGGCAACGCTGCTGAGCTTCTTTCAAAGCCCAACATCGATGGCGGTCTTATCGGTGGTGCTTCACTTAAGCCCGACTTTGGTAAGATTGTTAACGCATAATATATATTAAAAATAAGAGATGAGTTCAGTTGGCTTCATCAACTGAACTCATTTTTATATGGAGTATTTATAATGTCTAGAAAAAGAATAGTGGCCGGAAATTGGAAGATGAATATGACACCGGCGGAGACGACTGCTTTTATCGCAAAGCTGCGTCCGCTGGTTGACAATACAGAGGTTGACGTCGTTTTATGTGTGCCTGCTATTGATATTATCCCTGCAATGACAGCCACAAGGGGAACAAATATAGAAATAGGTGCACAGAATATGCACTTTGAGGAGAATGGCACTTATACAGGCGAAATAGCACCGGGAATGCTTACGGATGCTGGTGTGAAATACGTTATTCTCGGTCACTCGGAAAGGCGTGAATATAACCACGAGACAGATGAGGAACTTAATAAAAAGGTGAAGAAGGCTTTTGAACACGGCCTTACACCTATCCTGTGCTGCGGCGAAACACTGGAGCAGAGGAATAAAGGCATCACACTCGATTTCATCAGAATGCAGATAAAGTCTGATCTTGCAGGAGTTCCTGCTTCGGATGTGGAAGAGATGGTAATTGCATACGAACCTATCTGGGCTATCGGAACAGGTGAAACTGCCACATCGGCACAGGCAGAGGAGGTATGCAAGGCTATACGTGAGTGCATTGCTGAAATCTATAGTGAAGGCACAGCGGAGAGAGTTCGCATCCAGTACGGCGGCTCTGTAAATGCGGCTAATGCCAAAGAGCTGTTTTCGCAGCCTGACATTGACGGAGGTCTTGTGGGAGGTGCATCTCTTAAGCCTGATTTTGGAAAAATCGTTAACTGTTAAAAGAAACCTGGCACTATGAAAAGCATTCATGGTGGCAGGTTTTTTATATATAAACTTGGTATTAAAAAACGATTAAATGTTCACAAATTCACTTTTTAAGGCACGCTTAGGTTGTATAATTTTTGATGAGAAACTATTTCCTTTCAAATGATTTATTTCATCATGGAGGCGTGTTATGGCAAAGAATGAAAATGCTCACGGAAGTACTGAAAGAGTCAGCTTTAAGGATAGCATCAAGACAAAGCTGGTTTGCATAATGATACTGGCTGCTGCGATACCTCTTTTGATAGCTGTAATTGTAAGCTATAAGACATCTACGGATAAAGCTCTTGCTGATGCTCAGGATTCCCTGGAATGGGAGGCATGGTATCTGGAGCAGTCGTTTGTTACTGTGCTTGATACGAATATGAAAATGATAAGGAGTATAGCCGGAAGTCCTACCGTGGTTAATTTTGTTGCCAAGGAGGGAGATATTCCGCTGGATGCAATTATAAATACTCTTTCGGAGTGTGACACTATCCTGAATGATGGAGATACTACTGCAATTACAGATGCGACAGGAATGCAGATTGCTCGAACATCCGGAGATTGTATCGATGTTTCTGACAGAGAGTACTTCCAGAAGGCGATGGAAGGAACCGTATATGTTTCCAACGTTCAGATCAGTAAGAAGAACGGAAGACGTATGCTGACGTTTGCTGCGCCTATTATGTATGATGGTAAGGCTATAGGTATTGTTCACAGGAACTATGACCTTAATAATTTCCATGAACTTCTGGCAAATGAAGCAGAGGATGCCTTCCTTGTAGATAGAGAAGGCCTTGTAGCGGCACATTCACAGTATAAAATCGGTGAAGGCGAGCATGAAGAGGAGAGCAGAGCTCAATCAGAGTTTATGGTTTCGGGCAAGGACGAAGGCTTCTACTTTGTGGATACAGGCAAGGGCTATGATGCTTATGTCGCATATGTAAAAGAACCCCAATCACAGTTTAGAGTCTGCGCAGCAAGCAATGAGAAGAAGGTGCTTGCATCTGCAAGAAAATCAGCTACTATTACTATAATTGTAGGCCTGGTGCTGCTGGTAATCGTGATTATTGTATCTTTCGTAATGGCTAATAGCTTTACAAAACCGATTTTAGCAGTCGGGAAATCTCTTTCCGCGCTTGCTGACGGACGTTTTGAAAAGGTTGGAAAAGAAGCTAACAGAAAAGATGAGTTTGGACAGATATCCAGAAATACTAATTCTGTTATACATACCCTTGATGAAATAGTTTCACATATTAAGGCATCCGCTGCAAATGTCGGATCCTCTTCGGAAGAACTTTCCGACATGGCTAACCAGATTTCGCAGACGGCAGAGGATGTATCAAATGCGGTGCAGGAGATTGCATCCGGTGCTACGCAGCAGGCTGATGAGATTCAGAGTGCTTCAGAAAATGTAGGTCTTATCGGTGATGCTGTCGGAGATGTGCAGACATCAACAGGAAACCTCTCCGGACTTGCCGGAAAGATGAAGGAAGCATCCGAAGTTTCAAGCAGATCACTTACATCCCTTCAGGATTCTTCTGCTGAGATGACAGCCAAGATTGATGACATTGCAAGAACGATTCAGGCTACGCAGGAAGCTGTTGACAATATCAGTGAAAAGGTTGAAGGAATTACTTCCATCGCGACCCAGACAAACCTTCTTTCTCTTAATGCTTCTATTGAGGCAGCAAGGGCAGGCGAAGCAGGAAAAGGCTTTGCGGTTGTTGCTGAAGAAATCGGTAAGCTTGCAGATGATTCCAAGCAGATGGCTGATGACATCATGAAGGAGATGGGTACACTTCTTGAACAGAGTAAAGCAGCTGTTGCCGCTGCAGAGGATGTTAAGCAGGGTAACAATGAACAGCAGATTGCCATCGGAGAAACCCTTGATGCTGTTAACGGAATGCTTGAGGATATCGGAAGCACTGTTGGAGGTGTACAGCTTATTTCTCAAGGCGCAGATACCTGCGAATCCTCCAAGAATGCTGTGGTTGACACCATGAGTGCACTTTCCGCAATTTCAGAAGAAAATGCTGCATCTTCGGAGGAGACCGGAGCTTCCATGCAGGAGCTTTCAGCTACGGTAACAACACTTGCAGGTTCAGCCGACAGCCTGAAGGCTATTGCGGAACAGCTCAATGAAGAGATGAAATTCTTCAAGTCTTAATTGATAAATTTTTATGGAATAGGGAAATCCCGCCATCAATCACAGATATTTGATGGCGGGACTTTTTTGTGCAAAAAGGATGTAAAATTCAATTATTTCCGTGGTTATTTATATTGTTGATGCTACTGAATTATGATATATTCCCATCTTTGACACCTAAAAAGCCGCAATCCCAGTATACTTCTAGGATTCCGGCTTTATTTTTATCACGTGAAATGCGTAATGTTGCGTATATACTCTTTGAAATGGAAGCCTTGCCTACGGCAAGCCTCTGAATTAATGCGAAGGGCGTAAGGTTACGCCAGACCCAGGTTCATATCCGCTTGATTACCTTTTTATCATGAGCCATATATCTGTCAAGGCTGCAAAGCACCGCTCCGCGGCTACGGCCTTGACAGATATATGGCTCATGAGTACTGTTTGACAAGCGGATATGAACTAAGGGTGTCCTAGACAGGACCACCGTCTACAGTCCTTTAGTTCT
>NZ_FOBE01000062.1:0-5801 GCF_900109475.1 Butyrivibrio sp. ob235 | reverse complement strand
AGCCATGTTTCTTCGCCTGTTGAAACAGAAGTTTACATGCCTTGGCGGCATAATGGTGTCCGCGATAAGGTTCATCAATTCCATAGCCGATGTTGCCGCCAATATATGTCTTGTCATTGTGTCCTATCCTTAAATCGCATTTTCCAATCGTGGTTCCATCCACTAAACAAATATCCAAATAATAAGCCGGGAGCCACCTCTTCTCAGGTTGTTCCTCACATGTTTTAGTTAGTTTTAAAAATATTTCATCTGTCTTTAAATCTTCTACACCAAAAAACATATTTTATCCCTTCAAATTCACCCTTACGACATTTTAAACTGAAATTTCATGCTACTGTATACCCTTCAGAAGCCAGCACTTCCAATGCCCGCTCAAAGTTCTCTTCTTTCACAAGGATATAATCCGTATTATAGGTTGAAACAGCGAAGATTCCTATCTTGTGTTCTGCAAGAATCCCTGAAAGTCTTGAGAGAATCCCGATAAGCGAAAAATCCAATACTCCCTGAATACGAAATCCTCTCCATCCATCGTCACGCTCGGTCGTATACTGCGGCGTATCTTCCGTTTTGCAGACAAGAGATAGTTCTTCATCTGTCTTTCCAATAAAAAAGAAATCCGAGGACAGATCTATATCCGATATATCTGTCACTTTACAAACAGACAGATTATACTCTATTGTCTTCAGTTCCATTTGGTTTTATCATCCTTCCTTTAGTCGATTATGCTGGAATATAATCATTACTTCTTTGGTATGATTGAATTTATAACCACTATTCCTTATTCTATTCAATGTACCCACATAAAACAAGGGCGTTTTCACGCCCCTGCCTACTGCTATCATAGTATTCATCTCTCCGGACTGAGATTATTCCTTTTGAGATTCGGACCTTGCTGTTCCTTCCTCTGATCTACGATTGCCTGGTTCTCTCTAAGCTTTTGTAAGAGACTTGTCCTAGCCTTTTCAGCTATCTCAGGCTTCTTGGTCTTGTCCCACCACTCCTTGAATGTTTTGAAGGCTTTTGAGACTATTTTCCCCAATGTAGTCTTGGGATTTTCAAGTGTTGCGTATCTCATGAATTCCTTCTTCATTTCCGAATTCACTACTGAGTCCACATATTGGTCGACCTTACTTTCGATATCCTGCTTCATTTCTTTAGCCGTATCATCCAAAGCTTCAATCTGTGTCTCCTTCTCCTGGCACTTATCTTCCAGCTTTTCATATTCTTGCTGCTTTAGCCTTAAGTAGAATTCTTTTGAGAAGTCACTATTCCTGCCTTTTTCTTTTGGCTTAAGTGTTTCATCTCCAAAAATCTCCGGGTGGTCTTTCATCTGCTGTTCTACAAAATCGTGCATCTGATCCTGTATCGTTTCTAATCTTTTCTGGTCGAATACTTTTGTCTTTGCCACCTGCTTGCTTAATCCTCGTTTGTATCCTGTTGCTACCGGAACTCCTACTACGTGCATATGAGGTGAATCCTCATCCAAGTGTGTTACTGCCGATGCGATTTTGAATTCCGGAACTATCTCTTTTACATATTCAAGCTGTTCCCTCAAGAGTGGCTTCATTGCATTCCACTGTTCTCTCGTCTTATCTGCCCAGAATTCCTTATCCCCTACTTGGAGAATTACCTCAGTAGCCACATCATTCTTTTTACTTTCGGATACATACTCCAGATAATCATGGATCTGTCTGTCACTTCTTTTACCTTTGTTGTATTCCGCCAGTGCCTCTGAGAATTCCTTCTCATAAATCTCTTTTACATCATCGAGAATATTTACTTCACTCCCGACTTCCACTTCGATCATTTCTTCGTTATACTCTTCACTTTGAAATAATCGAAGATTGTGTTTACTCACCGAAACCACATCTCTTGTTTTAGTGAGCGAATGCTTCTTACATGAAATGTGAAATGTTACTGTTATCATAAACTAAATCCTTTCGTTATTTTTTTGCCGCCGGCAGGCCCCTCGGAGAGCCCCCGGATAATGATGTGTAATGTCATTATCCATAGGGGGTTACCCATAACGACACGTTATGGGGAAGCTCGCTCCGCTCGCCTGTCAAACCATTCATTCCTTGGCTGATTATTACCGGAGCGTGTCACGCTCCCGTTTAATTCATCAAGGAAAATCACCATCTAAAATCCTTGTGCATTCCCACCATGTCGAGGTAGTCCTGACGAGCTTTTTCTTTCTCCGCTTCTGTGGGTGCTGTCTTGAACTTTGAATAGATTTCATGCCGCGCTAGTTTTTCCATCTTGTCTTCAAGTTCTTTTTTGATCAGATCAGTATCTTCATCAAACTCAAAGACCAGTAATCGTACCAGCCTTATAAATAATTCCTGTGATATCTGTACGTTTTTCATTCATCCCTTTCTTTTAGTCCGCAACAATGCAGTGTCTTTATCTTTTTACAACCTTACAATCTTAAGAGTGTAACTTCAGATACCTTACATTGTTGCGGTCTTGATTATCATTCGTTCTCTTTCAATATCCAGTACCAGGTATTGTTGATTCTCCTGGCTTTTATTCCAAGTTCGTTTTTGGCTATTTCCAGAGTTCTTTTTGATATATCCTCTTCTTTAGCCAGTTCTACTGCCTCGTTACTTGGGATCATATTATGGTCTTCAGCCAATTCTCTCAGAAGAGCTATCGCCTTTTCCTGCTTATTCGCTTTCGGTGCAATTCCTCCGAGAACTTCGTCTGCGGTTATTTCATAATCTCCAATCCACTCGAATCCCTTTTCTGATAATCTGAAGGCCTTTGAATGTCCAAATGCTGCTAAATTGTTCTTTATTTGGACTATTGCCCTTAGTTCCGGTTCTCCTTCTATCCTTCCTACCAGCAGGACACTTCTTGCTACTGCGTAGAAGTCAATTGATCCCATCCCTCGATAAGCTGCCTTGTTTCCGGAAGCTTTGTTCATGTGTCCGATTAGGATGATTGCACATTTGTACTTCTCCGCCAGAGCTCCCAGCTTCTTAGTCATATCTCTTGCTTCGTTAGCTCTATTCATATCCATTCCGCCTCCGAGATATGCCTGTAGTGGATCCATAATCAAGAGTTTTGCTCCGGTCCTTATGATTGCCTGTTCAACTCTCTCATCTACCATTGATAGCGATTTATCACTCTCATCTATCACATGGATTTTGGAGCAGTCAGCCCCGGCACCTTCAAGTCTTGGCTTTACCGTATCAGCCAGTCCGTCTTCTGCTGTCTGATATATGATGTTTATTGGTTCCTCACTCTGCAGACCTGTATCTAACGAAATTCCTTTTGATAACTTCGCTGCTGCATTTAGTACAAAAGTTGTTTTTCCATCTCCGGGATCTCCCTGAATGATAGTAAGCTTTCCATATGGTATAAACGGATACCATAGCCAGGAAACTTCTTCAGCTTCTACATCTGACATCTGGATAAGCCTTAATTCTGGTTTGCTTGTTTCCATTTAGATTCCTCCAATCTTACTTTTTTGTTGAACTTGGCCGGAACCCTTGCTATACTTTATTTAATCGAATTTACAAAAGCTCCGGCTTTTCATTTACTCTCTTGTTACCAGCAAGAGAGTTTTTTCTTTTTAGACTGCTTCTGGACTAAAGTATCCAATCTCTTCCCACACCTTTCTGTCTGGACAATAGTAGTTGTATTCACTGGAATTCTCTTTCTTCATGGCATATCCAAATTTGAATATTCCCTGTTGGATTCCAATTCTTACAAACTGCGCATCTTTGTGCATTGCCTCAGCGACCTCGGTTATAGGAACATTTCTACCGGTAAATCTTGGCAGTTCTACATATAACTTTTTGTCTTCCATACTTTTTTCACCTCCTCCCGCTTAAAATACGAATTATCAGTTCGCATTTTGATAATACGTCTTAATAATTCATTTGTCAATATATAATATGTATTTATAATTCGTATTACGTTCTTGCAATTCGTATTACCACATGTTACAATTCATACAAGGAGGTCAGTACGATGAATAATGGATCTGATATTGGAAATAGAATTAAGCAGGCCCGCAAAGCTCAGCACCTCAGTCAGACTGAACTGGCTAACAGGCTAGGCAAAACTATGCGTACCGTACAGAAATATGAAAGCGGTGAAATAGAACCTTCAATAGGTATACTGAATGAGATCGCAAATATTCTTAATATCTCCCCGGCAGAACTTATTGGATATCAGAAGAAGAACATCACTTTAGATACTCTCTCAGATGTCCTCTATGTTCTAAACGAATTAAATAAAAAAGCAGGTCTTCACTTCAATATAGACGTAAATCGCCCGCCAAAAACTGAAGAGTGGAGCTGTAGCCTTAAATTCATGGGAAACGATGAAATAGCAGAAAACAACGCAGATCTCTGCCTTTTTCTGGAAAGATACGCAGATGAACGAGAAAGCCTTGAACAAGGCCTATCAAATGAAGATAGATTTAATCACTGGTTTGAAACAGAACTTGCATACTACGCAAATGTAGCATTGCCCGATAAGAAAGGTGATTAAGGGACTATCCCCTTTTTCATAAATTACCTGAGCATCAAAGGAGGTCGATAATACTTGAAATTACCAAACGGATATGGAAGTGTTATGAAAATGTCCGGGAAACGCAGAAAGCCCTATATGGTAAGAGTAACCACCGGATGGACCATTGATCCGGAAAAAGGTACCAAAAAGCAGACGTACAATGTCATAGGATATGCTGAAACCAAGCAGGAAGGCTTGCAAATGCTATCAGATTATCATCAGAATCCATTTGATACAAAAGCAGCCAAAATGACATTCACAGACGTATATAATGCCTGGTCTGAAGCAAAGTATCCTGCCATCTCTAAATCCAACGTACATGGGTATACAGCCTCATATAACGTATGTGGCACCCTTTACAACAAAACTTTTAGAGATATAAGGCTGGCAGAGCTTCAGAATGTCATTGATACCTGCGGAAAGAATTATCCTACACTCCGTAAGATCAAAGTCCTTTTCAATCAGCTTTACGATTATGCCCTTAAGAACGATATCTGTAACAAGGACTATTCCGAATTTGTAGATATCCTCAAGTATAAGGACAAGAATCCAAACAAGGTCGAGAGAGATATCTTTTCAAAAGCTGAGATTGACAGGCTATGGGAACTCAAGGATGATCCGTTCTACCAGACAGTACTGATGCTAATTTACAACGGCTGTAGAATATCTGAACTACTGGATTTGGAAAAGAAAAATGTTCATCTTGAAGAACAGTATTTCGATGTGATACTAAGTAAAACTGAAAATGGTATCAGAAAGGTTCCTATAGCAGATAAGGTTCTCCCATTCTACAAAGCCTGGTATGAATCCTCTGACTGTGAATACCTTCTTCACACAGATGACAACAAAAAATTCACCTACAGGAACTATAAAGACAGCTACTGGACACCACTAATAGAAAACCTTGGTATGGAGCACAATCCTCATGATACTAGTAGATTGTAATTTAAATAAATAGACCAATATGCTATACTGATAATATAAAACCTTTGGAGGTGATTTCAGTATGGCAAAAGCGCAACCACTTATTCTTCCTGATGATGATCGTGAGTACTTTGAATCTATAGTTCGCACCAGAACCATGCAGGCCCAAATCGTATCAAGAGCAAGAATTCTTCTTCTAAAGGCTGATGGCGAATCTGTAGATGCGATAGCTGAAAAGGTTGGGCTCAATCGTAACAGCGTATTACTCTGCCTTAAAAAGTACAAAAATGGTGGTGCGGAAAATGCTATTTTTGATACTCCTGGTCGCGGCCGAAATGCTGAAATCACTGATG
>NZ_FOBE01000028.1:0-63423 GCF_900109475.1 Butyrivibrio sp. ob235 | reverse complement strand
TATTCTTATGATAATATCAGAGATGATATCAGACATCTTTCGAGATTCGTCGCTAACCTATGGCAAATACATGCTTTTGGGGAGGGGAATACAAGAACAACCGCTGTTTTCTTTATCAAATATCTGAGGACAATGGGATTTGATGTTACTAACGATATATTTGCTGAGAATGCATGGTACTTTAGAAATGCGCTTGTAAGGGCAAATTACAACGATTATTCAAAGGGAGTACATGCTACTACTGAGTATTTGGAATCATTTATGCGAAATCTTTTACTTGGTGAGCATAATGAACTGCATAACAGAAATATGCATATCAGTGGATATTTCGAAAAACAGGACATTGAGAAAGCAAAACAGGACATTGGTGATAAAAAACAGGACATTGAGGAACCAAAACAGGACATTCATATCCCGGAGGATGTAGGAAACAAAACAAAGAATAACATTATCAGTTTGTTTAAAAAATATGGATATGAATCATTTTTTGGAAGATCGGAAGTGATGGAAACACTATCTATCACAGCATCTCCGGCATCAGCTTTGATTAAGCGGATGTTAGATATGGAAATTATTTATCCTATGAAGGGAAAGGGAAAAGGTAAATATCTTTTCAAAAAGTAAATAAATGTGAAGAAAAGGGCTCTTATATATGTCAATAAAAGGCATATATTCAGGGCTTTTTCTTATATAAAGGGCATGTGCAGTATTGCAAATGCTTTTTCTTTTGCCCAATACCAGGATTTTATGCTGTGAGGGCAGACATGGCCATGCATCCGGAGTCAGTCGACGGACTTCGGAAAGTAACTATCAACCGGCATCTCAGTAACACGAGAGGTGTCGCTACCTAAAAACAATTATTAGAAAGGAGAAGAATCTGATTAACGGTATTTGGGTAATAAATACACGTTATCAGATTCAAGAGTTATCATGGGATTTTTTCAGAGCTCAGTGAGCACATTAGAGACTATCGTTGTTGCCCTTGGCGCAGGCCTTGGTGTATGGGGAGGTATTAACCTTCTTGAAGGATATGGCAATGACAATCCCGGGGCCAAGTCACAGGGAATGAAGCAGCTGATGGCAGGTGGAGGTGTTGCCCTCATCGGTACAACAGTCGTTCCGCTTCTTGCCAACCTTCTCTGATTAGCACCGGAGAAAATTACAACTAAATATAGTGACCATAGTGGACTGGCATGAGACTTTCTCATGACCAGTCCATGTTATAACAAAGAAAATAATACAGGAGAAGGATATTGGAAGCAGTACTTGAACAGATTGAGGAGCATTTGAAGGAGCTGATAATACCGTATCTTATGCAGTGCCTGTCGGAAATGTTTAACTGTGTGAATACCACAGTCGGAGGCATTGCGGCGGATGTTGGGCAGACGCCCTCAGCATTTTCGCCCTCAGTTTTTAGCATGATCAAAACTATATCCGAAACTGTCATAATGCCCATTGCGGGCATAATCCTGACTTTTGTGGCCTGTTATGAACTTGTGCAGCTGATCATCAGCTATAACAACCTGGCTAATTTCGAGACCTGGTTCATATTCAAATGGGTGTTCAAGACAGCGATCGCTGTAGAGCTTATCACCCACACATGGGATTTTTCCATGGCGGTATTTGATGTGGCGCAGCATGTTGTGGCGGGTGCCGGTGGAGTGATAGGTGCTTCGACAGCCATAGATGCATCAGCACTTGCAGGGATGCAGTCAACCATTGAGGCTATGGATATCATGAGCATCCTTGGGTTATTCATTCAGATAGCGATAGTGAACCTGTTTACACAGCTTTCAGCAGAGATCATAAATATCATAGTAATAGCCAGAATGATCGAGATATACATGTATGTTTCAATGGCACCAATTCCGTTTGCAACCTTTGGAAACAAGGAACACGGCAGCATCGGAATACATTATGTAAAGAGTCTGTTTGCGCTTGGTTTTCAGGGATTCCTCATCATGATATGTGTTGGAATCTATGCAGTGCTCATCACATCGGTAGCGTTTACAACTGACATCGTCGGATCAATCTGGATGGCACTTGGATACACACTGCTTCTTGGATTTTCTTTATTCAAGACAAGCACAGTAAGTAAAGCAATACTTAATGCGATTTAAACAGGCAGGGAAGAAGGGAGACATATGGCAGCTTCATATATCAGTGTCCCGAGGGACTTAACAAAGGTAAAGAGTAAGATCATTTTCAATCTTACAAAACGACAGCTCATATGCTTTTTGGTGGCGGCGCTCATAGGAGTCCCGTCATTTTTTCTTATAAAAAGCGTGGCTGAGGTAAATGTGGCAGTGATGGGGATGATGGTGATAATGATGCCTATCTTCTTCTTTGCCATGTATGAAAAGAACGGACGCCCTTTGGAAGTATACCTGGGGCATTTTATTCAGGCTATTTTCATAAGGCCTAAGAAACGTCCGTATAAAACGGATAATTATTATGCCGCTCTCATGAGGCAGGCAGAAGCAGAAAGGAAGGTGGAAGAGATTGTTCGTACTTCCATGGAAAAATAAAAAAGAGACCAGGGAGTTTGACATGCCGGAGGGCTTGTCAAAACGTGAGCAGAAAGAGATAAAGCAGATCATAAAGAAAGCGCAGAAAAATGATGGGACGCCAAGGACAGCGCAGCAGACGCTTCCTTTTGAGAGGATGTTCCAGGACGGGATATGCAGAGTAGGAAGTGATTATTACACCAAGACAATACAGTTCCAGGATATCAACTATCAGCTTGCACAGCAGGAGGATAAGACAGAGATCTTCGAGGAGTGGTGCAGCTTCCTGAATTTCTTCGACAGTTCCGTCCATTTTGAGCTTTCATTTATGAATTTTGCGACGGAGATAGGGGATTTTGAAAAGAAGATCCGCATAGAGCATCAGGACGACAGATTCAATGATGTCCGTGACGAGTATTCGGGTATCCTGCTTAAAAACATGGAAGCAGGCAATAATGGTCTGACCAAAACAAAGTACATTACTTTTGGAATCCATGCTGATTCAATGAAATCTGCAAAGCCAAGACTTGTGCATATCGAGATGGATATCCTTAATAACTTCAAGAGGCTGGGTGTCCTGGCACATACCATGAATGGCTATGAGAGACTTGAACTCATGCATAAGCAGCTTCATATCGGGGATAATGCAAAATTCCACTTCGACTGGAAATACCTTGTGAAGTCAGGGCTTTCAGTAAAGGATTTCATAGCACCAAGTTCATTTGAGTTTCCCACTGGCAGGTATTTCAAGATGGGAGATACCTGGTGCGCCATGAGCTTTTTATCTGTGGATGCATCTGATATCAGTGACAGGATGCTGGCAGATTTCCTTGGAATGGAATCAAGTCAGATCGTTACCATGCACCTTCATTCAGTAGATCAGAATGAGGCGATTAAAACCGTAAAGCACACTATCACTGAGCTGGACCGTTCCAAAATCGAGGAGCAGAAGAAGGCGGTAAGAGCAGGTTATGACATGGATGTGTTACCATCAGACCTTGTGACTTATGGCAGGGATGCAAAGGAACTTCTTAAAGAACTTCAGCAGCAGAACGAGCGAATGTTCCTCATGACATTCCTTATCATGAATACGGGAAAAACGAAGCAGGAGCTGGAAAACAATATATTCCAGACATCATCAATAGCTCAGAAACACAGCTGTAACCTGGTGCGTCTGGACTATCAGCAGGAGCAGGGACTTGTGAGTACGCTTCCTCTTGCATATAACGAGGTGGATATCCAGCGTGGTATGACAACTTCAAGTACAGCGATATTTGTACCATTCACAACACAGGAGCTTTTCCAGGATCACAGAGGTGCTTTGTATTATGGCTTAAATGCGCTTTCAAACAATCTAATCATGGTAGATAGGAAGCTCCTTAAGAATCCGAATGGCTTGATACTTGGTACACCAGGTTCCGGTAAGTCCTTTGCAGCGAAGAGAGAGATTGCAAACTCATTTATGGTTACGGATGATGACATAATCATCTGTGATCCTGAGTCCGAGTATCGAGCAATGGTGGAATACCTTGGAGGTCAGGTCATCAGGATAAGCCCGACATCAGATCAGTATATAAATCCCATGGATATCAACATGAACTATTCAGAGGATGATAACCCGATCATGCTGAAGGCAGATTTCATACTGTCGCTGTGTGAGCTCATCATGGGTTCCAAGGATGGACTAAAGCCTGCAGAGAAAACAGTCATCGACAGATGCGTGCGAATTGTTTACAGGAAGTATCTTGAGGATCCCTGCGAAGAGAACATTCCTATATTGGAGGACCTCTATAACGAGCTCTTAAAGCAGGATGAGCCCGAAGCCAAGTTTGTGGCAACTGCACTTGAAATTTATGTTTCAGGTTCGCTGAACGTTTTCAACCATCGCACTAACGTTGATATCAATAACAGAATCGTCTGTTTCGATATAAAGGATCTTGGTAAACAGCTTAAGAAGATAGGAATGCTTATCGTTGAGGACCAGGTGTGGGGAAGAGTCTCCGGAAACAGGGCGATGGGAAGATCCACCAGATACTACATTGATGAGATGCATCTGCTCCTTCGTGAAGAGCAGACAGCTGCATATACAGTTGAGATCTGGAAGAGATTCAGAAAGTGGGGCGGTATGCCGACAGGTATAACCCAGAACATCAAGGATCTGCTTGCTTCACGCGAAGTTGAGAATATCTTTGAGAATTCAGATTTCATCCTTATGCTGAACCAGGCGGTGGGTGACAGATCAATCTTGGCAAGACAGCTGAACATAAGTCCGCATCAGCTCTCGTATGTAACACATTCGGGAGAAGGTGAAGGGCTTATTTTTTATGGAAACGTGATACTGCCCTTCGTGGACAGATTCCCGAAGGAGAGCATGCTCTATAAGGTCATCAGTACCAAATTCATAGAGAGTGCAGAGAACAAGGCTGATACGGAGAAGGTATCAGCCTGAGCTGATGGAGAAGAGCGATGAATGAAAGCATATATGGATCAGGAGATTCCAAGAATACGGGGACAACCCAATACGGAGATGATACCGGCAGAACAAAATCCCTTGGGAGCAAACTGAAGAATAAGGATACTGCAAGGAAATATTACGGTGAGATGCTCAGAGGAGAGAGAACTACCAAAGAGCTGGAACCTGAAGAAGCAAGGCGCAGGGCGAAGATACGAGCTAAGCGCCATAAGAAGGTAAAGCAGCAGATTGTGAGCGCTGAGAAGGAAAGGCAGACGAGCACAGCAAAAAGAGAATCCCAGCAGCAGGATGCGAGGGATACAATCAGAAGTGAAGAACTGAAAGCCACAAGGATACAGAATAAGAAAGCGGCTGAGAATTCGGAGTACAGTTTTCGGAATAGCTCAGCGCTATCCGGAGTTGCTGATACGGCAAACGCCATATCCAAAGGTGCCGGTATCGGAGCATACATGACCGGAGTAGCAGGGAATGATCAGGATGAAGATTATGTTGCTGAGGAAGCACTTGAGACAGGCGGATATGTTGCCAGCGGTGCTGTGAGTTCAGTAACGCAGAAGGTTAAGAGCAGTAAATACGGAAATAAACTCCATCAGAGAGAACTTAGTGGTGGCGGATCCGAGGCAGAGGTTAAGGAAAGACTTCGAAAAGAAATGCAGAAGAGAGCAGCGGCAAAGCGTGCAGCAGCTGCAGAGAATTCAGGCTTTTTTGGAAAACGGCTGACGGATGAATCAACTGACCTTACAGGACTGCTGGCAGAAAGAACCAGGGAGATGGCTGAAGAACATCCCATCATAGCTATAATCATCCTGCTTCTTCTTATAGTGGTGCTCATGTTTGCAGTGCTTGCAGGAACCTTTGGAATGATAGGTGGAAACAACGGAGATATAGCTGTCATCACAACATACACGGCAGAGGATGAGGAAATCCTTGCTGTGGAAGACGACTACAAAGAACTGGAAGCGGATCTTCAGGACGATCTGAATAACCTGGACACTTCCGGTTATGACGAGGTCAATTACTATGTCGATGAAGTCGGCCATAATCCATACCAGCTGGCAGCGATACTCACTGTTATGTTTGAAAACTATACCAGGGCAGAAGTCCAGGGCATGCTGCAGACCATCTTCAATCTTCAGTATGAATTTTACACGGAAGAAGTAGAAGAAACCAGGCAGCATGAAGTCGAGTATTCTGGAGTTACATGGGTCGAGGATTCATCTCACGAAGATGGAGGCTACTGGCAGCCATACAGCTATACCGTAACTGAGGACTATCAGTATTACATCCTGAATGTGTATCTGATCAATCATACCCTCGATGAAGTTGTTGAGGAGCTTGGTTTTACCGAGGATGAGATGATCAGGTACAAGGTCCTACTTGAGACCTTTGGCAACAAGAAGTATCTCTTCGGTGAGGATGATTATTACAACACACCGGACGATCATCCCGGTGATGATGATAATTATCATGTCCCCGGTGAATACCTTACTGATGAACAGTTTGCAAGGATGCTCCATGAAGCGGAGAGTCATCTTGGAACTCCTTATGTCTGGGGAGGTTACAGTCCTTCTGGATTTGACTGTTCAGGATTTGTGAGCTGGGTAATCAATCATTGTGGGAACGGCTGGAATGTCGGAAGACAGACTGCAAACGGACTTCGTGCCATAACAGATTATGTTTCTCCGGCGGATGCAAAACCGGGAGACCTTATCTTTTTCCATGGGACCTATGATACTGCGGGCTGCAGTCATGTGGGAATCTATGTGGGGAATGGGATGATGATCCATGCGGGTAATCCTGTTAAGTATTCATCCATCAACACACCATACTGGCAGGCGCATTTTGATTCGTTTGGAAGGATCAGGTAATGAAGATTATCAGGAGGATTATATGTTTGAGAGATTGAACCGTTTCAGGGCAGAGCGTGAGAGGATACTGCCCAAATATGAGGAGTACAAAAGGAAGCTTGAGGATGTTGATGCCAGGATCCATGAAGAGGAAGTGACTGAGATCCTTGGAATAGTAAACAGGGTTGAGATGACACCTGAACAGCTTGCAGAATTCCTTGGCGTTAAGGATGACGATAAGAAGCCTGTGCCAAAGAGTAAGAAGGCGGAAGCATCAAAGGATACTAAAGCTGAAAAGGAAGCTGGCGACAGATCAAAGGATGATACTACGGAGAGCTTATCAGCAGAAAAAGAAAACAAATATACGGAGGATGTGTTAAATGAGATTTTTTAATTCAATAGGTACAAGGGTAAAGGCTCTTGGAATTTCGGTGGCTCTCTGCGGGTCACTTTTTTGTTGCAGTCCTGTGACAGCATTTGCAGGAGGTCCTGACTGTTCATGTGAGACAAAGTGCACGGAGGATCATATTGATCCTGACTGCCCTATCTGCCAGGCGGATTATCGAAACTGTCAGGGCAAAGATCCTGAGGTAGAGGAAAAGTGGGGACCGCTCACACCTGATGGCAACATGGAACTCGTTGATGACTACGGCAGCATCGAAGCTGGTGGCAAGCAGTTCATCACAGTCATGACAAAGAACGGCAACTATTTTTATATCATCATCGACCGTGATGATGATGGCAACGAAAAGGTCCATTTCCTGAATATGGTTGATGAGTCAGATCTGTTATCTCTCATGGATGAGGATCAGGTCAGCGAGTATATCAAAGTAACAGGGATTGGAGCAAAGGAAGAGAAGGTAGAGGAGCCTGCACCGGTTGTGACTCCTGAGCCGGAACCTGTAGAGGAACCTGAACCGGAGCCTGAAGTAGAGGAAAAGAAGCCTGTAAATGTAAATGGGATCATGGCACTTATACTGATCGTTGCACTCGGAGGTGCTGCAGGATTCATGTATTACACATCAACAAAGAATTCAAAGAAGAAAAGCACATTGCCTGACCCTGATGAGGATTACGAGGATGAGGATTATCTGAGCAGCTTTGATGACGACGATGTGGTAAGTCTCGATGATGAAGACGAGGGCATCCGTGAGGAGCTGCCAGTGACAGATAAGGAAGATAAGGAGGAAGTGTGATGGTAAGAAAAGAAGCTTTTTCTAAGGAATCTTTGAAGAAGATCTTAAAAGACCTGTTCGGCCTCATTGAATATGACCAGTGGATGAACGGATTTAGTGATGAGGAGTATGACAAATATCTTGAGGAAGATGATGATGTGATCATCAATGCACTTTCCGACAGATATGTGGATGCCATGTATCCCAAAATCAACAAATGCTGTGAGGAATATATTCCGGATATGGAGGGACACATTGCAGACATGGAGCTTTCCGGAACAGAGCTTTTCTATTGCCCTGCCATAAAAGTGTATGACGATGTCGAGGCTTATTACTACGATAGTGGCATGGAACTCTGGGATATAAACGAAGTATATCTCCTGGCTGACGGGGATGTTGTACTTGTGCAGAGCATAAAAATCGAGATCGGTAACTTCGAGCTGGTCTACAGAAATGAGAGGGCGACTCTGAAAAACAGAGAAGACTTCTATTTTGATGAGGTCAGCTTATTTGAGAATCTGGAAGCTATAGGCGAAGGAACTGTAATGGAGGAGAACGAGTGATGGCACGTAAATCCAGATATATTGCTTATGTGAAAAAGGCAAAGGAAATAAAGAGAAAGGAGCCTGCAAAGGCTCCTGGATTCCGTAAGGGCGAGGAAAACTGATGAATGAAAATAATAATTCCAGCAGGGAAGATCAGCGAAATATTGCTGAAGAGAAACTAAAGGAGCTGACAGACAAGCTTGAAGATGGTGTCAAGGCAGTCAGGAACAGTGATGAATTCAAAAGCCTTATTACAACCATGGCGAAGTTTCCACACTACTCACTGAACAACTGCATGCTCATAGCTATGCAGAGACCGGATGCAACTTTATGTCAGAGCTATGGAGCCTGGAAGAAGATGGGGCGTTATGTCCGTAAGGGTGAAAAGGGAATCCGTGTCATAGCACCTGCACCATATACCATTGAGAAGGAAGTGGATAAGCTCGATGCAAACGGAAAGGTGATCCTTGATAAGGACGGCGAACCTGTTAAGGAAAAGAAGGAACTGAACCTTATGAGCTTCAAGGCAGAGAGCACTTTTGATATCTCGCAGACTGAAGGTAAAGACCTTCCGAGGCTCGGAGTTGATGAGCTTGTTGGTGAAGTCGATAAGTATGAAATGCTGATGGGAGTGCTTAAGGAGATAAGTCCTGTGCCAATAGGATTTGAAAACATCCAGAGCGGTGCTAAGGGATATTACCATGTGGAGGATAAAAGGATTGCCATCCAGGGAGGAATGAGTGAACTTCAGACTCTTAAGACCTGCCTGCATGAAGTTACTCATGCAATGCTCCATGCAGATGCAGAAAGTGATATCAGTAGAAACCGTAAGGAGCTTGAAGCTGAAGGAACAGCTGCAGTAGTTCTGAGCTTCTTTAACTATGATACGAGTGATTACAGCCATCCGTATCTGGCTTCATATACTACTGATGACACATTAAAAGAGTTCAAGGAATCCCTCGGAACAATCAGGAAAACTTCAGCGAAAATCATAAGAGCTGTTGAAGAAAGGCTTAAGGAACATGAACAGTCCATGGAAAAGGAACAGTCCGTGGAAAAAATACAGGAGCAGAACGCTGAGGATATTGTTGCTGATGACTCACAGGGATATGCCAACGTCGGCAGAAGAATACTTGGGACTGTGAGGATACTTCCGGATGGTGAAGGCGGAAGCAGACCATCACTTTTGGATAAGCTCCGGATTGAAAGAGACAGACTTAGCAAAAGCAGTTTTGGAAATAATGCAGTTAATGAAAAGGGGGTAAGGATCTAAATGGGAATAGCAGATGACGATGGATGGATTAACTCCGAAGATTATGATGGCGATATTCCATTTTTAAGTGATGAGGAAAATGCAGAGAACGCAAGAAAGAGAGCTGAAAAAGCAAAGGAATCAGCTTATAACGATGAGCTCCCGTTCCCCTGCGATTTTGAAGATAACGGAGAACCGATCGAAGTTCCAAAGACAGCAGATGTAATAGGTGATTGTCCTGTATGTGGCAGCCATATTGTTGACAGAGAGAAAGCATACTCCTGCAGCAATTATGACTGCCGCTTTGCATTATGGAAGGACAACAAGTTTTTCCAGTCAATCGGAAAAGAAATGACAAAGGACATTGCTGAGGAGCTTCTCACCTGCGGAACAGTGAAGCTTGATCATTGTAAGTCCAGAAAGACAGGTAACTCTTTTAACTGCTATGTGGATATTACGGCAGATGAGGAAGGCAGGGCACAGTATGTGATCCGATTTCCCGAAAGGAAGCGCGGAGGGGAGTGATGATGCTATGGAAAAAGTAACAGGAACACCTATTGAGAAATGGAATGATGTCACCGGTACGCATGAAAGATTTCCACAGGAACTTGATCCCAATACAGTCGGGAATGTCAGAAGAGGTCTGGAGGATCAGATAGAGCAGAATGATAACAATCTCGATGGCATCATCAATAATGTAAAACCTGAGGAGAATCATCCTGAGAGGATTCGTGATGATAACGGTAATGGAATACCAGATGAAGAGGAGAAGAAATCTCTATTGGAAAAGCTCCATGAATGCAAACCGGGAGAAGAGGAAAGAGTCCGCAGGTTCATCGCTCCGGAGCTGATGCTGTGATATGAAGAAAACTGACACGCAGATCCTGATAAAGATATCAAAAAGCGATAAGGAAAAGATCAGGGAACGGATGGAATCCATAGGAGTAAGGAATCTCAGCGCATTCATGAGGAAGATGGCAATCGATGGATACATCATCAATCTCGACCTCACGGATGTGAAGGAAGTGGTCCGTCTCCTTAAGATCAACAGCAATAACCTCAACCAGTATGCGAAGAAAGCAAACCAGACCGGGAACATATATCTTGAGAACATAAAGGAACTTCAGAGACAGCAGGATGAAATCTGGGAAGCGGTGAAGGCAATCCTTGTGAGATTATCAAATATTTATTGAGGTATCTATGGCAGCGACAAGACTTATTCCAATGCATATCAGTAAGGGCTGGTCACTAAAGGACAGTATAAAGGCTAAGACTGATTATGCAGAGAATCCTGAAAAAACAAATGACAAAGAATATGTTTCGTCTTATGCGTGTTCTCCTCAGGCGGCAGCCGAGGAATTTCTTTTGGCCTATACGGAATATGAAAAGCATGCCCGTAGAAAATATGACCATGAGGTAATCGCTTATCAGATAAGACAGTCCTTTAAACCTGGTGAGATAACTCCGGAAGAAGCAAACAGGGTTGGATATGAGACTGCCATGAGATTTACAAAAGGCAAACATGCTTTTATTGTTGCAACTCATACTGACAGAGCTCATATCCATAACCATGTTGTGTTCTGCGCATCGGATATCTCAAATACAAGGAAGTTCAAAAATTTCTTCTTCTCATCATTTGCTCTTCAAAGGGTGAGTGACCTGGTATGCCTGGAGCACGGGTTATCCGTAATAAAACCAAGACCATACAACGAGAGGGAGAAGCGCACAGTTTATCCTAAAAGAGAATCCTTCAGGGATGACATCCGCATGGCAATAGATGTAGCTCTCTCAAAGAGACCAAAAGATTTTGACGAATTCCTGTTGAGATTACAGAAACAGGGATATGAAATTAAACGCGGTAAGCACACTGCAGTCAGAGGAAAAAATCAGAAGAGATTCATAAGGCTTAGGTCACTTGGAGATGGTTACACAGAAAAATCCATAAGGGAAAAACTTGGCGGTATTGAAAAAGGAAAAGCTCCTTCATATAAGGATGAGGATTTTGACCTTCTTCTGAATCTTCAGGACGTAGTTGCAAAAGGTAAAGGTCCCGGTTATGAGATGTGGGCCAAGAAGTTCAATGTAAAAAATGTCATGAAGGCGATTCTGTTTTTGCAGGAAAATGGAGTCAGGTCTTATGAAGAGCTTGCGAAAAAGGCAGAGAGCACTGCAAAAAGATTTGATGATATAAATTCGGAGATCAAAGGTGCAGAGAAAAGGATGCAGGAGATCACGGATTTAAGGAACTATATATTCAACTATTCCAAGACAAAAGAGACTTATGTGAACTATCGGAAGAGCGGCTACAGCAAAAAATACTTTTCAGAGCACAGGGAAGATATCATGAAGCATAAGGAGGCAAAGGAAGCATTTGAAAAACTTGGCTCAAAGAAACTTCCGACAGTGCAGGAGCTGAACACAGAATTCCAGGAACTTCTTACAAAAAAGAAAGCAGCCTATAAAGAATACAATGAAGCAAAGGACAGCATGACGAAGTACCAGATAGCAAAATACGATATCGATAAGATCCTGGGTATCGGAGAAGAAAATAAGAAGGATCATAATAAAGAAAAAACACGATAAATGTTTTTGTCCAAATGGGGTGCCATTATCAAATAGTGGTGCCCCTTCTTTATTATTTCTTGGAAAAAAATCTATGCCATATTCTTGGCAACATTTCATTAAGCGCCCGAAGGGTGCGTAGCCAGATTGAAAATCTGTCAAAGGGGGATTGGGGAACTCCCCAACAAGCCGCCTCGGTATATACTGAGGCATTGCTTGCGAACTAATGAACTCCCCGAAGGGGGATGGGGGAAAGAAGAACATTGTAAAAAGGGTTTGTGTTATGATGAATAAAAACTTTTAGAAGGAATATGCCTATGGTTACTTTTGTTATGGATAACTGGCTGCTGTTTCTTGTGGCGGGGATAATCATCCTGCCAGTGTTCACACTTACAGGTGTGCGCTTGAACATGCCAATGTATAGGAAGATACAATATTATGGAATCATATTTGCAATCTGGGTTATTGCATCCGGGATTGCACTCACAGGTGCGATTCTTATTGCAGTAAGGTTCGGGATGGTTAAACCACTTTTGATTTCAGTGCTGGTTATAGCGGGTACACTTTTTGTGATTATTTGGATTCTTAGTTATGCCAGAAGGAAAAGCGGTCATGAGAATAAAAGCATTTTGAAAAAGGGTATGGAGTCAGGCTGCTTCCAGGAACTGATGATGATGTGCAAGGAAAAGAAAGTGGACAGGGAGTCTGATGCCTTCAAGAAGCTGAAACTCACTGAGAAGGAGATTGCATATATCGAAGCCCATGGTCCAAGAGTTGTTGAAGCATATATGGATCTGCAGAGGATGGCGATGCATATGTCGGAAGAGGATATAGCGCATATAAGGGAGCGAAAGAATAAAAAGAAATAATGGAAATATATAAAAGCCGCATTGCTGCGGCTGAATTTTCGAGGGTTACTGCCAGGTTGTTATGCACCTGGCAGTTTTTGTTTGAAGAAAAGTGTTCTTATGAGGGGGTCTCAAGAGGTGTGTTCCTCTTGATGTACTTACTATAGAAGATAATACTTAATCCAAACTAAAAATATGAGGGCAGTGTGTGAAAGGTTTGTGAATTTGCCTTTTATATAGGCAAGACCATAAGTTATGTCTTCATGATATCTTGTCTAAATATTAGTATTCATCATCATCTACATCATTCCAATAATCATCATCGTCCTCAAAAAACAGTAGCGCATTATATAGAAAAACATTTGTAGCCACCTCTTGCAAAATAAGCTTTTCATAAAAAAGAAACAATAATACAAATTCTGCTCCGAATCGAATTTTTATTTTCTCAAAGTGATAGCCAAATCCCTATTGGAAATTGACAAAAATATCTTTAATTCATGATAATGACAAGCGTGAAATTTGATGACGACAACATTCCGTTGCTTTAGTGACGCTCTTATGTCCTTTCGGAAGATAATGCTGGCATTTTTATTGGACTGGTTATGTGTCATTAATGGTGAGGAGGTTGAGGAGGTTGATAGTGTAAATATCGATACGAAAAATGAGATGTATGAACTCTGATTATAGGTGTATTGACATGGTATAATCTTATTGATGATTTTAGAAGAGGATATATGCCATGGGAGATAAAAAAGAGCCTCGATTTCATGGGACAACTACAGAAAAATGTAGCAAGAACATGCAACGTATAAAGGGTAAGGATACCAAAATAGAAACTGTCCTGAGGAAGGCGTTATGGAAAAAAGGTTATAGATATAGGAAAAATTTTAAAAGTATTCCTGGCAGTCCAGATATAGCAATAACAAAATATAAAATTGCTATCTTTTGCGATGGAGAATTCTTCCATGGAAAAGAGTGGGATGTCTTAAGACCTAGGCTTGAGAAAGGAAATAATTCTGATTACTGGATTAAGAAGATAGAACGTAATCGTGAACGTGATGCAGAAAAAGATGCTCAGCTTTTATATTACGGCTGGACAGTGATCCACTTTTGGGGAAAAGATATATTAAAAGATACGGATAGCTGCATCAGAGTAATTGAAGAAGCAATTATAGATATTAAAACTGAGGACGATTATGAAGGTAACGATTGAATATGATGAAAGACAGCCGTCGTCGATAGAAGCGTATGCAAAGCTCCTTATCGGAAAGACTTTTTCGCAAGTGCTTGAAGAAGATAAGTCTGATGATGCTGAAGACTTTAGCAATAAAGGAGACTTGGGACAGCTAATAGAGAGACATCACTTTCATTACGAATGCAATAGTGACTCAAGAGCAGATTTTCCAGATGCAGGTGTTGAATTAAAAGTTACTCCATTTAAAGAAAACAAGGATGGTAGCTATTCGGCAAAAGAAAGGCTTGTGCTTACTAAGATAAACTACATTGATATCGTGAATGAAACTTTTGAAACAGGCCATTTTTGGAGTAAATCAAGGCTCATACTGCTTATCTACTACCTTTATAAGAAAGAAGCTCTTAAGCGATTTGACTATGAGATAAAATATGCTCATTTGTTTACTCCGCCATCAGAAGATTTAGTGATTATCCATAAAGACTATGACATTATAGTTGAAAAGATAAGGGCTGGTCTTGCGCATGAATTATCAGAGAGTGATACGATGTATCTTGCAGCATGTACCAAGGGAGCTAAATCTACTGACAGGACAAAACAGCCTTATAGTGATGTGCCTGCAAAACCAAGAGCTTTTTCCTTCAAAACATCCTACATGACATATGTACTTAATAATTTCATTATACCGGGTAAGGATACTTATGAAGCTGTATTTGAGGTTGATGAGCTTATAGGGAGAAGTTTTGAAGATGGCCTGAAGGATAAGCTCCAGCAGTTTGTTGGATTATATGAGGAAGAGATAGAAAAGAAACTCGGATTAGAGATAAATAGAGATAATAAATCATATGAGGCGATACTTGCATGTAGGATGCTGGGCGTTAAATCCAACAGAGTAGAAGAATTTGTTAAGGCAGGAATTATCACAAAAATAATCCGCTTCAGGAAAGAGAAAAGCAAGAACCAGGAATTTAGACTAGAGGATTTTAAATTTGCAGATCTTATGACTGAGGCATTTGATGAGGATATTATCGACGAAGAGACTGGCGAGCCTATCGGATGGGAATCTTCTACTCTATTTGGGTTACTCAAAGATAGAAAATATTTCTTTCTGATATTCTGGGAAAATGAAGATGGTACAGTTTTTAAGGGATGTCAAGTATGGGGAATGTCAGATTCTGATATGGAAGTTGTCCGTGATGCATGGAACAGGACAAAGCGAATACTTAAATATGGAGTAGAACTGACTAAGGTAATACAGAAAAACGGAAAGGTTATTGTTGAGAATAATCTTCCGGGAATTAGTGATAATGGAATCTTCCATATAAGACCGCATGCATCGAAATCTTATTATGAGTTAAAAGGTGGGGAGAAATATGGTGCTGGAAGCATTTCTGATTCTGATTTATTGCCAAGTGGTGAAAGAATGACCAAGCAGGCATATTGGTTAAATCGTTCTTATATAGAAGAACAGCTTGATTCAGATCTTGTCAAAAAATATAAAAAGGGAAAGAAATAGATTGATCAAATGCAGTTGATCCTTTATAATATTTATGATAAGATCCAATTATATTATTTGGAATGGGAGAATTATTGATGGAAAAGACAGTATGTGAACTGTTTGCAGGAGTTGGTGGATTCAGATGTGGACTTAACAACATAAGTTCTGTTGAAGATACAAACAAGCCGGAAGCGTGGAATACAGTATGGTTTAGTCAGTGGGAACCAGCTGATAGAAAGATACAGTGGGCGCATGACTGTTATGTAAATAGATTTGGTACATGCTTGGATCTCGATGGTAATGATACAACTAATGAAGATATTAATGCGGTAGATAAGACTAAATTGCCAAATCATACGTTGTTGGTTGGAGGCTTTCCATGCCAGGATTATTCTGTTGCATCAACACTTGCTACTTCAAAAGGCCTTGAAGGGAAAAAAGGTGTTCTTTGGTGGGATATAAGAGATATTCTTGAGGCAAAAAATCCTCCATTTGTTTTACTTGAGAATGTAGATAGGCTTATAAAAAGTCCTGCTAGTCAGAGAGGAAGAGACTTTGGTATAATTTTGGCTTGTTTTAGAGATCTTGGATACATTGTTGAATGGAGAGTTATTAATGCTGCTGAGTATGGATATCAGCAGCGTAGAAGAAGAACATTTATTTTTGCATATAAGAATGATACTAAGTACGCAAAGAGAGTACTAAATGATGCAAAATATGTTGCACAGCATGGAGATGAACTCCACAGACATAGCATGGCCAAGGTGTTACTAGGGTCAGGCTTTTTTGCTTCATGCTTTCCGGTGGCGCCTGTAGATGCGAAAAAGGTTAGAATTTCAAAGCTTCCTGATGGAATAGGCGAATTATCAACTTTTTTTAGTTATACTTTTGAAAATACAGGAATTATGCTAGATGGTGTTTTCTATACTTTGAAGACAATGCCTGAATACAATGGAAGGCAGATAACATTAGGGGATGTGATGGATGATGGGTATGTTAGCGAACAGTTTTTTATTCCTGAAAAACGACTTTTCTATACAAGTCCAGATGTCAATCACAGTGATGAAACAAAAGGTAAACTAAGCAAAGAAGAAAGACAAACTTGGCAATACTTAAAAGGCGCCAAAAAGATTAGTAGAACAGCGGCCAATGGGCATGAATACATTTTTTCGGAAGGCCCCATTGCTTTGGTTGATGAGTATGACAAGCCTGCAAGAACGATGCTTACTAGTGAAGGTTCATTTAGTAGAACTACACATATAGTAAGAGATAAAATGACGGGAAAGATTAGGCTGCTTACTCCGACAGAGATGGAGAGAATTCAAGGATTTCCAACAGATTGGACTAAGGAATGCCTTGTTGATGGAGAAAAAGTAGAGATGCCAGTTAATAAACGGAGATTCATGATGGGAAATGCATTGGTAGTTGATTTGATAAAGCAGATGGAAGGAACATTAAGTGATATCGTGACTAGGGAGGAATAATACATGCAGGGAATCAGTTTGGATATTGACTATAAGAAGTTAAATATCGATGATTGCTTTAAAAACCATTATTCAGTTCCTGATTACCAAAGAGAATACGTATGGGAACACGAACAAGTTCAGCAGCTACTTGCTGATATTCAGGATGCTTATGGTAACGCACCAGAAAAACCATATTTCATGGGGATGATTGTTGTTTATCGAGGAAATGGAGCTCTTGAACTTATTGATGGACAGCAGAGAATAACAACCTTTTTTATTTTTTTATGTGCGCTTATAAAGATATTAGATGATAATAAAAAGAGCACAAATTTATATAAAGGTAGAGTATACAGCCCTATTCAAGATCCGAAGACTTTTGAGGAAAGAGATGCTTTTGTTCTTGAATTACAATATGCTAAATCAAGTGAGTGTTTAAAAAATATTTTTTATGGGGAGATACCTGGAGATTTAGAACAGGATGCTATTTCTGATTCTGATAGAAGACTATATGAAGCGTACCTTGATATCCTTAAAGATCTTGAGGAGAGCTATACAGATATCAATGAGTTGATGAAATTTGGAGGTTATTTTTTTAATAACGTACAATTTGTCCAGATTGAAGCAAAAGATATATCCGAGGCATTGAAGATATTTGAGACTATTAATCAGCGTGGGGTAGGTCTCAATTCTATGGACTTGTTAAAAAATATGATTTTTATGCAAGTCGATAGGAACCAGTTTTCTGAACTTAATACTAAGTGGAAAAAGATAATGGATAGAATATCTTCTATTGATGAAAAACCGTTGCGCTTTTTGAGGTATTACATTACATCAACATATGATATTTCAGATGAAACAGGAAATATAAAGGGTATTTTGCCTGAAGACCAAATATATAAGTGGTTAACTAGTAATGATAAGCAATGTGATTATAAGAATAATCCAGTTGATTTTGTGGACCACTTAGCTAATGGTGTTGATAGATATATAAATTATTGGAATCCTAGCCAGGCTGTGAAAGGGAATAATCATATAATAAATGTAAAAAATATAGCTGGTACTTCATATAGATCATATCTTGTTATGCTTCTCGCTGCGGTAAACATGGATGATACAGCTTTGGCAAAATATAAGCAAGTCCTTGAATCGCTTATCTATTATGCAACTGTAAATAAAGTGAAAGGCAATGAGACTGAAAAACTATTTGCTGGATGGTGCCCAGAAATCAGGAAAATAGTGACTATAGAAAATCTTGAAGCGTTTGTGGACGGTAGTTTGAAGCCCATTATCGATAAGTGGAAAACGGAACGTGATCATCATCGTAATTTTATGTCACTTAACCTTAAGACAATACAGGTTTATCGGATTCGATTCATTTTATCAAGAATATCCAAGTATGTGGATGATAGGAGAAGCGGTGGCAAGAATTATGCTGATGTATCTAGCTACTATGACAAGAAGTACCAGATTGAACATATAATGCCACAGAAATGCATGGATCCTTCTCTTTATGAGGTCACTACAGAGGATTTTGAATATGTGGATAACCTGTTAGGAAACCTTACTTTGCTTGAGAAATCTTTTAATGCATCAATTCAAGCTGGTTCATTTGAAGAGAAGGCAAAAGTATATGCTCAATCATGCTTTTATCTTACGGAATCGATAGTTAATATTGGAAAAGTGGGAAAGAATACATCTGCAGACGAACTTAACAAAGAGCTTCAGAAATGGGATAAATGGGATTACAAGGCTATAATAGAACGCCAAGAAATGCTGTATAGGCTTTCTGAAGAGATATGGAGTCTTGATTCAGTAATGAAAATGTAACGATAACCACATAATATTCACATATACAGAGCCATTGCTATGGCTCTGTATTATTATACGAAAAAAAATATTTAGGATATAATGAGGTATATAGTTTTTGTCGTTGCATCTATGCATGTGGATTCTGAAAAAGATGGAGGTATGAATGGAAGTAGCATTCAATGACCTTGAAACAAGTGATTTAATAGTAGACTGCATTTATAGAGGAGGCAATAGTGGTAATGCGGGAGACGAACCATTACCTAGGTTGATTCCCAGATGTGAGGCATCCGGAGGATTCAGAAAAAAACTTAGAGAAGATGATTCCGGCAAGTATGCTTATGTTGTTCTGTATACGACTATGAGCGAGTTAGAATGGCCTGATTATTTAGATGAGGAAACAGGAGTTTTCAGGTACTATGGCGATAATAGGCATCCGGGTAAAGAACTGACTGACACAAAGAAAAAAGGAAATGCAGTATTGGAAATGGTGTTTGCGTTGCTCAATGAGGGATGTCATCTAGATGACATGCCACCCTTTTTTATTTTTAAAAAGGCGGGAGAGGGCAGGGATGCTCAGTTCTTGGGGTTAGCTGCACCAGGAAATCCTCAAATATCTCCGGATAAAGATTTGGTTGCTTTTTGGAGAACAGTAAAAGAAAAGAGATTTCAGAACTATGAAGCATATTTTACTGTTTTGAATACAGGAAAAACACCTATTAGTCGACAGTGGATTGAATCGCTTATATATGATCATGAGAATAACCTGCAATATGCTCCAGAGGTATGGAAGAAGTTTTTGAGAGAGGGAAGGTCTGGAATTGTGGCATTGAAAGCACCAAAGATTTTCAAGGTCCCTTCAAGGTATGAACAGTTACAAAGTGATGTTGAAGGGGAAAGGTGCTTAGAAGCTATTCGAAATCATTATAGAGATTTTGAGCAAGGTTTTGAGGCTTGCGCGACTAATATCATTTCGAAGATGGATACTAATTTTGTGGATTTTTCATTAACTAGACCATGGAGAGATGGAGGAAGAGATGCTATTGGGTATTATGCGATAAAAACTGGAGGGAAAGCAAATTATCCATTAAAAATTGACTGTGCCTTAGAAGCAAAATGCTATTCTAAAGATACAAGTGTGCGAGTACCGCAGATGTCTAGGCTAATATCAAGAATAAGATATAGGCAGTTTGGGATAATGATAACCACAAGCTTTGTTGATTCAAATGCTTATAAGGAAGTGGTTGAAGATGGACATCCAATTCTTATAGTTACCGCGACTGATATTGCAAGTATTCTTAGAAATAACGCAATTAATTCAGGCAATATTAATGATTGGCTTAATTCGATAGATGCCAGAAACATCAGACTATTAGAGTATTATAAAAGGCTTTCTAAGGTGTAAAGATGTTTTTTGGAATGTGCTGAATTTGATAAGTGCAGAAGCATGTGGATGATGTTGGTTCCTATGCTTCTGTTTTTATATACGCTTTACTTCCTTTTGTGTGTTTGTAATCAATCATCATATTAGATATATTATTTATTGGTGATGGAGGTGATGATTATGGGTATACCTTATGATGATGCTGATGAAAATAGTATTTATATGTATTCCCAATATTTGGAAGGGAAAACATTTAGTGAGATTTTAGAGGAAAGTAAAAAATGGGATTATGCTGTTAATAAGACGGATTTTTCTTCAAAGAAGAATAAAGGCAAATGCGGAAATCTTTTAGAAGAAAAGTTTTTTGGTTATCAAGCCAATAGTATTCAAGAGCCGGATTTTCCAAAAGCTGGGGTTGAATTGAAAGTTACGCCAATTGACATACTGAAAAATGGGGACATGTCAGCGGGTGAGAGATTAGTATTGACAATGATTTCATTTAATAAGGCGATAGTTGATGACTTTTATGAAAGCGATGCATGGCATAAGTGTAGAAATATTCTATTAGTTCATTACATAAGAAATAATGAAATTGCTAGATTTGATAATAGGATAAAATATGTAAATTTATTTAAACCACTTGAAAAAGATAAATTGGTATTTGAGAGAGACTATGCAATCATTGTTGATTTTATTAAAAGAGGCAAAGCAGAAGAACTCTCAGAGTCATATACAAATTATCTTGGAGCATGTACTAAGGGGATAGACTCAAGTAAAACGGTCGCACAATTCTATCCTCCTTATGCTCGAACAAAGACTAGGGCATACTGTTTTAAGCGGCAATATATGCAATATATCTTGGATGTATATATATTACATAAACATAGCAAATATGAAGTTATTGTAGATAAAGAAGAATTAGAAGTTAACTCTTTGGAGGATATTGTAATAAGTAAATTAAAGCATTTCTATGGCAAAAGTACATATGAATTGTGCAATGAGTTTGGAATTAAGTATGATAAAAAGGCTAACAATAATGCGCTTTGGACTACAATAGTTTATAGAATATTAGGGATTAAATCGACGTTGGCTGAAGAATTTGTTAAAGCTGGAATAACCGTGAAAGTGTCGAGGGTATCGAAAACAAATCGGATAGAGGAATGTTCACCTTTGCCGGATTATAAATTTAAAGAACTTATAAAAGAAACATGGGAAGAAAGTACATTATTTAAGTACTTACTTGAGAATAAGTTTTTATGGGTTACATTTAAAAATAATGGAGATGATTACTATCTTGATAAAGCACAGTTTTGGCATGTACCATATGAGGATTTGATTTCCACTGTGAAACAGGAGTGGATAGCTATACAATCAGTAGTAAAAAAGGGGGTGACATTCACAGTTAAAGGTGGGAGAGTATATAACGATATACCTGGACTTGGTCAGACAAAGATAATTCATAGCAGGCCAGCTCCAACATATGCTGCATACAAACTTAAGGATGGTTTTAC
This sequence comes from Butyrivibrio sp. ob235, assembly GCF_900109475.1. Taxonomy (NCBI): domain Bacteria; kingdom Bacillati; phylum Bacillota; class Clostridia; order Lachnospirales; family Lachnospiraceae; genus Butyrivibrio; species Butyrivibrio sp. ob235. Next base: position 41,357 of record NZ_FOBE01000028.1, on the reverse strand, counting down.
CAAAGGAGATATAAGGCATAATGCAGATGAATTACCTGATGGACAGTTTATGACAAAGCAGTCATTTTGGATTAATTATAGTTATTTATCTAAGCAATTAGGGTATAAATAATATTATTTAGCGGCATATCAATTATATAGGAAATGTTAATCATGTATACCATGATATTGCTCAGAAAGTTGACTGCTTACAGGAGGAAGTGGTCAATTTGGCATAGTTTATTTCGCGGATACACAAATGGTAGTGCTTTGAATTAGCAGCTACTATTAGTGCTACATAAATAATATATAAAACAATGCGTTTATGAAGGAGATATTTATGACAAAGTATGTGGTTATGGTGGAAACAGTTATTGATGGAGAACTTGACTCTTGTGAAGATATTGATGTTTTTGATACATTGGCAGAAGCTGATGAGGTAGCAAAGGAAGAGTTTAATAAGCTATCCGAAGAAGAACTAAAAAATCATGACGTTGCTATTGGAGTGATACATGACGAGTATCTAGAAAATTCAGATAATTGGTTCACGTATAAAGAAGTGAATATTGAAAAAATCTATGAAAAAGAAAGTGAATGATTATCAAAGGTACACTTTTGAGCCACTGATATGCGAGTGATTGATTTATGACAATAACTGGCACAAAATGCAGCAATTGTCACGTTGAAGCTGATAATTAAGTCGTGTATACTATATAGTATATTTTTTTAAGGGATGTATGTAATTAGTAATGGCTTTTCGCTTTTTTAAGATAAATAGTATGAAATATACAAAACATCAAAACAGCCACTAGGACTGTTTTGGTGTTTTGTTTAATTAATTGTATATCTATAAGTTTTTGAAAATATGAAACTATAAAAATCAAGAATGAAGATTGTTATGGAAGAGATTCATATGAAGCCACGACGGTTATTTAGTTTTGCTATGCCTTTTAAATAATAAAAATGACTTTTCGAAGGAAATCAAAATGGATAAAGAGAAAATATTTACAACTTTAGAAGAATATAAAGAATATCTTGATGGAGTAGCAGATTCTAATCCCAAGGTTGCAGAAGCCTATGCAAAGCTAATAAGGGATGACAGATACATAGATTCTGTTATGGCAGATAAGTCCTTATCTGAAAGAGAGTTTTTAGAGATAATTGCGTTGTGCAGGCAGGTTAACTATAACCGGTCTATTGGTGGCGCAAACAAAGCTGCTGAAAATGAGACAGATAGACTCTATGCAAAGAATCCATGGAAATTTGTTGAGGAGTTTTTACAGAATGCAGATGACTGTGATTATGATGCTATCCCGGAGATAAGTATCAGTGTGGATGAACGGGATGAAAAACATTGCTTTATAGAGTTTACTTACAATGAAAAAGGGTTTGGAAGAAGTGATATATGGGCTATTACAGCCTTTTCTCAGAGTACCAAAATAAATGATGTTGTAAATATACATGATGAAGAGGGCGTTTTTTATAGAGAAAAGACGGGTAGAAAGGGTAAAGGATTCAAGGCTGTTTTTTCTTTGAATGCGCAAAATGTCATTGTACATATTAGAAGTAATGGCTTTTCTTTCAAGCTTGATAAGAAGATTGGACGTATTATGCCTGTTTGGGAGAATGATCCAATTCGAATGGATGGGAAAACCCATGTGGTTGTTGAGCTTGATCAACCGGAATTTAGCGTTAGAGACATATATCCAGAGTTTAGGCGCTTATTCTGTATTGATAATGTTGAGGGCGTTTTCGCAAACAGTCCATTTCTATTTATGCATAGAATTAGGATGGTACATGTTTCTCAGATTAGTAATAAAGGAGAGGAACAATTTATTACTGAATACAGAGAGAACAAAGGGAAGACAGAATATATAAATCCTATTTCCTTGGATAAGAGCAAAGCTGTATTAGCCGGAATAACTAAAAAAGGTATTTACTATCGGGAGCAGTTTCAGGAGGGAGAAATAACCACAATCTTAGGCAGTGGTGAATCCTTCAGTATACCTTTAGTCAGATATACAAGAATGGTTGAGGATGAGGAAAGTTATAGGAACTATTCTATTATTTCACCTGTGATAACTGAAGAGAATACAATAGAGTGGGAAGGCGGTGCCTTATTTAGAACATTTCCGATGTCAATGCATTTTATAAGGATGCCGCTTGCTATAGATGCACCGTTTATACTTAATCCTGATCGTAGTGGGGTTCAGTATAGTTCATATAAAGATGAAGAAGGGCAGAATGTTCCAGCTAGCATATGGAATACTGAGGTCACGGAGAGACTGTTTGAAAAAGAGGGCATATTAGAGTCCTTCTTTAATCGGATTAGATCCATAGAAAGTATCAGGATTGATAGATACATATTCCGTGATTCAGTGGTGGTGTTTGGTGATGATAATAACCGCGACAAGGATGGCAATACATTTATTCCGAAGATTGATATTAGTGTACTGTGCCACGAATATCCGATATTTAAACTTTTTTCTGGTGAAGGGTATGTGAGCTTTGATGATGCTTATATTGTGAATAAGGATTTGTTCAGATGGCCACTTGTTAATGATTTCTTCTCTTTAGCTATTGGTGGGGACTATAGAGAGCGTATTGTATCTGATATTTATGTCGGAGGAGGATTGTTTGGGGCAAAACCGATAGTTGAAGTTGGTTTTGCAGACGCTATGAATGAATACCTGGACATTGTTGAAAAAGAGTATGGTATTGATTCTGATGCTATGTATTCTTTTGTTAATACCCAGTTATATCCGTTCCTAAAAGATAATAGATCACTTATTGCAAAAAAAGATGAATCGGCATTTGATAAAATGCAGATTTATTTTAGTCGTATAAAAGTAGGGAAAGAAACATATGTTATAAGGGAGTCATGTTCGTCAGATATAAAATGGCTCCATTCTGTGAATGATGAAGCGCCATTATCAATAAATAGATATAGGATTTTTGAGTCTTCTCCGGTAAAGATTAGTCTTTTGAAGGAAATAACATCAAAAGTATTAGGAGATGAGGCGCTTGACGGTGGCTTTTCTGTAAAAAAACAAGCAGCAAAAGCTAGTGATTTAGATACATGGGAGCAAATAAAAGATTATATAGAGGCATTATGCTATTACGGCTATTATACGAAGACCTTGAAATTCAAGCATCTTAAAGCCTATGTCTTAAGTGAAAAGTTTGATCCGGATTATAATGCCTTCAGAGACACAAAAATACTGGATGAAATAAGTGATGAAGACGTTGCTTATCTTTCCCAGTATTTTGGAGGTGATGTTTTTTCTACTGCAGCTGATCTTATTCATATGGGAGTAAGGACAGGGAATGATTTGTTAGTTGGAGATGGAAATTATCTGGAATTTGATGAAGATACAAAAAAGGTGCTTTGCGATGATAATTGTCCCAATGAAGTCTTAAGTGAAATATATAATCAGGTAAGGAAAACTGATAAGAGGATAAATGCTACATTCGATGACATAAAGGAGTGCGGCGATAATGTTATTTTATTCTTTTTAAATGAGAATAATAATTTGTTTTCTGTTGAGTCATATTCTGATATATGTGATCAGTTCCAAAAAGATTCTCGGTTCTGGAATCGAAACGATGTTGATGCTGCAGAAATATTGATCAGAGCTTGTGCTGGTGCACAAGAAGAGTTATCTGAAAAATCAAAGCGAATATTAAACATAAGTATTAGTGAAGTGCTGAGTAGAAAGCTGGAAGGATGCATTATTGGCATGGCTCATGATAATGCTATTAGTAGGCTTGATATTTCAAATGATGGTTCATTTGAGTTGATTTCAGAGGCAGAAATAAAACCCAGGCTTGCCCTTTTGAAGTATGACGAAGGAAAGAGGCATAGCTCATATTATAAGGGGAATTTACATGGGTATGGCAGTAAAAAGCTATTTATAAGAGATATTAAAGGCGGTAACGTGTTCCTTCATTGTGACGAAGATGGGGATTATTCCAAAGCTTTGGAAAAATGCGTTGATAGAAGGTTTGACGCAGAGGCATTGAGATATTTTGATGAGATGGAACACCAGTATCAAGAGGTTAAAGAGCAAATAATCATTCCGATGCTTAATAAGACCGGGCATAATTTGGGCAGAGCATATGAGGAGATAGAAAAAAATTTCAATAGATATAATAGCAAACAGATTATTAGTATACTCTCTTACTTTAGAAGCCAAGGATATGCTAATGCTTTAGGAAATGGAAATATCAATAATGAGAAAGAAATAGAGGACGATTATAGAGATAATCCATGGAAATTTATCTATGAATTCATCCAAAATGTAGATGACTGTAACTTTAATGGAAGAATTCCAGAACTGGCAGTTTCACTTGATAATGAAAGTGACCGGTTGATTTTTGAGTACAATGAGAGTGGTTTTACTCTGGACGATGTAAAAGCGCTCACTAAATTTGGAGATAGTAATAAAATTGATGCGCTAGATGAGGAATCTGAAGAGGATGGTGCATTCGATTTGGAGAAAACAGGAAGAAAGGGACGAGGTTTTAAATCAGTTTTTGCGCTTCCTGGAGATGGAATTGTTGTTCATATATGTAGCAATGAGTTTTCTTTCAAGTTTGTGAAACGTTTGGGGCAGATTGTTCCTATTTGGGAGGATATTGATGATGCCCCAAAGGTTGGAACACGTATAATCATAGAAGGATTTGAAGAGGGATATACAAATCAATTGATGCCGGGCATAGAGAAAATGCTAGGCATAAAGAATAAAGCTGATTTTTTTGCTATATGTCCAATTTTATACTTGAGAAAGCTAAATAAAATATCGGCATCAAATGGAAAAGAAACTTTTTCTATAGCGATTGAAGTGTCAAGCAGACACTATTCAGATGAGCAGTTTGTTATGGATGGAGATTTGGTTGCCGGAATCAGAAGAAATGGTCAGTTGGTAAATGATATGTTAGATGAACTTCATGTGACTATTACTGCTGATAATAAAAAGGATTCTTTTGATGCTGTAAGGTTTTATAAAGCATTCATGATATCAAAGAAATCCAGGATTTGTGCTGCTTGTGCACCGATATTAAGAGTTGATATGAATGCTGAATTTGTGCGAGGAGCATTATATAGGACGTTACCGCTTAACAAGCATATTTTATCAATACCCATTTCAATTAATGCGCCATTTGATACTGACAGTGGACGTAGTTCTTTAGCTGATACAGGGAAAAATAATGGAAAAATTCTGAAATCAATCGAAAAGGAATTGATTCCAGCATTTTTTGATGTTCTAAAGATAATACCTAATGTGGATATCAAAAAGTATATACCTTCAGTAGACGAAGTTCTTTTTGAAGATTATAAGAATATTGAGCTAATTAATCTTCAAAAGGTTATTGCTACAATACCAGTATTAAAAAGGTTTGATGGAGAAGGGTATATATCATGCCAGACTGCAAGCATTCTTCCTAAAGATTGCTATAAGTGGCCTGAGCCACAAGCACTATGTGAGAGTTTTGGAACAGATAAAGAGACTCTTGTTGATCAAATGTATGTGGGCTTCAGGTTGATCAAGAATAATATAAATCTGATAAGAAACGACTTTGTAAAGTGTCTTAATGATTATATCGAAGTGCTTGATGTTGATGACGAGGGGGATTTTGAATTTTTTAAAAATGGGCTCTATCCTTACCTGAATAGAAATTTTGAGAGTATAAGACGAAAGTACCATGATGATGATCGGGATGACGAGCTGAAGGAGATGAATATCTTTGCTTTTACAATGGCAGATGGAAGCATTCAAATAGAGTGTGCAGATACTAATAACACTTGGATTACTGAGGTTCCTGATGGATACTATTCGTTTGGTAGATTTCGTTGTATTAATAGCGGATCTTTAGGCGAAGGCCTTGCGAATTTCAAGTGGTTGAAGAATCTTCATACAACAGTTAAATATGAGAACGCCTTTTCCAAGAAAAATCTTAGTATTGATAAATTGGCTACTTGGGAGGATGCTAAGGAGTTTATAGAAACTGTTTTATATTTTGATGTGAAATCTGATGTGTACGTACCATATCTATATAAATGTGTGTTATCAGATGAATATGATGAAGACAAGAATGTGTTTAGGGATGGTTATCTTGCTACAGCTGATAAAAATATCATTGAACATATTATTGATCACGATGATTTAGTCATAATAAGTGAAGAATCGGGAAAATATAAAAACGCATCCCTGAAATTGTTAGCAGACTTAATTCAGAGTATGGGAGTAAGGAAAGGACAAGATTTCTTTATGTCTTCTGGCAGGGATATTTATGCCCTGAATCCAAGCACCATAGCATTGCTAGAGAATTATTGCCGTACTTATGAAGTGGCAAGTGAGGTCCTTTCTATTATAGATAAAGCTTTTCGAAAGATAAGGAAAGATAGTAGAGGCACTTTATTGTTGTCATATTATGATCTTCAAAATTGTAGCCCAACAATTTTTTCTCATATTTTTGAATATGAGATGGGACATGGAGAAGAGCGGGAAAGACTGGCTGAGGATTTTTGTGAATACTATGAAGGAACAGATACTATAGATTATACTGAGGCATACTTACGAGCATTAGGTATAATTGGAAGAGTGGTATCAGCCAAGGAGATAAACATAAACTTATCTGTCATTTTGAATCGCTGTTTAGGAGATTGTGTTCGGAAATGTAAACTAGATAACAAGGATGACTTAAAATTGGATATACTCCTGGACGTTCCTTTTGACGAGTATCCAAGTGATGAGATAGATAAAGCATTAAAATGGCTTGATGATGAGAATGCAGTTAGTGCTTCATATGAGTATTATACAGCTGACCTTAGCGCTGCGTTTGGAAATTCTAGTAAGGATAAATCTTGCTTTTTGTTTGATGATAGAAAAGTAATACTCGATTCTGCGAATGCTGCAAACAGCATGCTTAGATTTGTTCAGCAAAGATACAAAGGGAAAGATGCAAGCTTTAGCGCTTTAATAAGTATAATTGCAGAACAAAATAACTTAAAGAGGCCATGGGAGAGAACTAAAAAAGAATATATCGAGGAACTTGCAAAGTTTAGAAAAGATACGTGGAAACAAAGAGAACTTCTTGTTCCGGATTATGATAAGCACTTAAATAATGCTACAGGTAATTCGATTGATTTTGTAATTCCAGAATTATTGCAGAATATTAATGATTGTAAGTTTGGGAATGGGCAAAAGACACGTAATCTTGAAGTGGATATTGACGTTGAGAGTGGGACAATGCTGTTGGCGTATGATGAGGCGGGTTTTGATTATGCCAATGTATATAGCATTACTGCAATAGGTCAATCTTCTAAACATGATGAAAGTGAAGGTGAGAAGGGATTAGGTTTTAAGAAAGTCTTTACTTTGTTTGAACAGGTAGAAATATTTAGCAATGGCTTCTGTTTTGCTTTGAATAGCGAAAAGGATCCGACTATTCCATTTTGGATTTCTGATAAGGAAAAATGCGATAAGTACATGATAGAGGGTAAAACAACTATGCTGTTCTTCGCTACAGGGGCTAATAGGAAAAGACTTCAAAACATAAGGGAACAATGGAAAGACTTAGTAGAGGGGACTTATGTTGGAAATCATATTTCTCCATTATTTCTTAAAAACATAGATTCTATAACTCTTATAGGGGAGGAACAAAACTATTCTAGAGAAAAAATGGAAGAGGAGTTTGTCTTTAAGAGTGTTAATTTAGTTAAGTTTTTTAAAGAAATTTTAGTGGAAAATGATGAAGCAGGTGTTGATGAAAGGATTGAAGAATTGAGGGGAGCATTAAAGGGACGAAAGAAATGTGAATTAATGCAACCTGATGAACAGGAAAATTACGTGGATTCCATAAGTGTTGAGGTATGTGTTCCACGGAAAATCACAGAAAAGAACCAAGGACGAGGATGTTTATATAGTACATTACCAACAGAGCGCTGTATTAATTCTAGTGTGTTTATAAATGTACCAATTGAATTGACTACCGGAAGAGATGGAATTATAGCAGGCAGCGATTATAACAAAGCCATATTTGGTGCTTTGTTCATAGGAGAAGGAGGAGCACCATCAATATTTGTAAAAATGATGGAACTGATTGCTAAAGAAAATCGTGAGTTGTTCATGCTCAATTATCTTACTCCTCATACGGACTTACTCATTGAAGAAATAAGCAAGCTAGCTGATACGAGTGAAGGAGATGTGAAGGAGGAGCTTGATAATGCCAGATTGTTTAGGTCTTATGATACTAATGAAATGGTTTCGCTTCAAGAGTCATATAGTGTGGATCGTATAGTTTACATGTATTTAAAAGACGTCAAGGAATGTGATATCGAAATCAGTGCTTGGACGCACGAGCATTCCTCTAAGGCGGATGACTGGAATCTTCTTTCGCTGTCTACTGCTGATGAATGTGATAAAGTTGAAGCTTTTGCAGAGGCAGTCGGATCTCCAGAAGGATACTTTCCATTAGTAGAAGAGGCTTGTGATCTGACAGTTGAGTTCTTTAAGGACGAATATGGATATCTTGAAGGAGGCGAAGAGGATGAATAAGACTTATAGAAAAAGCAATAAAAAAGATAAGTTCATTACAGATCATCTTCTTGGGTATTTTATCAATCGTATTGAGAATAGCGATTCTCCGAAGGATATTGTTGATGAAGTTGCTTCAATGTATATCTTTCCGTATAAAACGGAAAATGAAATAGAATTAGGATGTTTGAATGAGCCTGGAATAAGCTGGTATTTTGATTCACAGAAAGAAAAGAAAACCGTTAGCTCGGGTAGTTATAGGATTTTAGCAGAAGACATTCTAAAACCAGATCAAGCAAAGAAGTTAAGAAATACATTCGGTGAATATAAGTATATATCAGAATTCTCTGACAATGTCGTTATAGATGATCTTATAAAGAAAATGAGTTATGAGGATGATTATACAGATGTTTGGTGGACATATGCGTATGATGTTTTTAGATTATGGAATCAGGACAAGTTTAATTCTGCGTTGTCAGAGGCTACAGCTAGGATAAATAATAACTCTTTTCTTTTTTTGGATGATTATTGTGACAATTCATTAAAGAAAAAACTTCTAGAGCATGGTATTTTTGCTGATGTTTTGACGCCAACTGCAAAGAGGCTGTTTTGGAACAGGATTCCTAAAGGAGAACGTAAAAAAGCTATTACGGTTCTAAAGAATATGGGTGTTCCACATTCTTTTGTGATTTATAATGATCAAGATATCAAGAAGACTAAGAATCAGATTAATGAAAGTCTGATTAAATTCGCTAAGGAAATTTCTAATACTGTAGAGTTTCCTGTAGGCCCTGAACATAGAGATTATGAGAAGTGCAACCTTTGTCATGAACTATTTATGGAAAGGATAGGTGGGGAGTCTCAAGCTGCTTTTGAAGATGTTATTAATAGTTCTGCTAATAGTGGCATAGTTGTAAAAAATACTCAGGGTTCATTTGTTCCGCTTTCGTGGAATTTGTTTTATTCTAAATCAGAGTTGTATGAAGATGATGCAGATGAAGATGAGCTGGATGAAAGCATAGATGAATCGAAATATGAATATCTTCATATTGATGCTGAATTATATGATAATTCATTTATTGAAGACTTTGGTGGAATTCATGAATTTGCAGATGTAATTGAGACCGCAGATGAATATGGAATAGATGATAATGACATAGAGTTTTATAGGTGGGTCTGGAAGTATTCACATCATGAGGAGCTTGCAGAAAATATTTTATATGCGTTATCAGATGAAGATGATAGGCTGACAGTAGATAAAGACTATAATTCATTTGTGCTTTCAGTTATAGAAGATGAAAAAGTAACTGATAAGGGTTATGGTTTTGATATCGATATGGATTGTCAAGAAGCTTTTGATAATGCTGCTGTTATAAATAAAATATTCCTATCTTTCGAAGAAATCTATTCAGTTATTTATGGCGATTATACAAAAATGGATGTAGGAGAATACCTTGAAAGAATACTAAATGCAACAGATTGTTCTTATCAAGAGAAGGCAAACATTCAAGAAGATGATATTTGGAATCATGTCTATGTAGCAAATGAAGAGGAAAATCTATATGCGGGAAATTATATAGGGGGATATATTTATGATGAAGACTATGAAAAGGTTTTGATTTTATGGCCATCAGATGATATTGATTTCTATGTCAAGGCATTAGCTGAGTATGTAAGTAATTATTTTTCGGTTCATGTGTCAGATGAATTAGTTAAATCGTACGATTGGAAACAGGAATATGACAATTTAATTCATGGGATTAAAAGTTTTATTTCACACAAAACTGACAGGAAATCAATAGATGATTTATATGGCTATATAGCCCAGATGAATGATGTTGGAAGTTTTGGGGAAGAGAAGAAAATCTGGCAGACTATGCAGATGCAGCAGAAGAAAATAACAGAACATGAGACCGGAGGGTGCCCTGTAAACTTTTCTTCTTGGAGACAATTTCTTTCCGCAAAATACAAAGGTAGATGTCAACTATGTGGCGGAAAAACTGTAACAGGTGAACAATATGCTCATTTTTATACATTTAGAGTTGTTAAAGAATCTGAAAATCAATTGGCAAATATGACATCAAATCTTTTCTGTCTTTGTCCGTCATGTTGGGGAGAAATGGGACGTGGAGATTACATGGGAAAAGATTTGTCTGAAATCATAATTAAAGCAGAACAGTATGCAAATTGTCTAAATATGTATATAAAATCAAATCAAATGGAAGATAGTTTTGATCCTGCAGTTATGGAATTACTAGAAACACAAGATTTGACAGAGGAAGAAGAGGAAAAACTAGAAGGCTTTGTTAAACCGATTGTATGCAGAGTTGTAGTTAATGGAAAAGATCGATGCATGGCATTTTCATGGGAGCATTTTATAAGATTGGCATATATTCTTTCCGAAGCTAATAAACAAACATAAGGAATCAATATGAAAGAGAAATTTAAAGCTGGTGAATTGGCACAGATAAAAAGTACTGGAGAGATAGTCACAATTAATGCAGTAAGCCCTGGGATGAATCAGACATTTTACTTGGTCTTTCAAAATGGGAAAAAGAATCGATATAAGGAATCTGAGCTAGTTCCGTATATTGACAAAGAAGAGAGTATTTTATGTAAATTAAAAGAGCACAGTTTTGAAAATGCTGAGGCTTTTCTGAAATATGCATATTATAGACTTTTTTCTGAAAGCCAAGAGGGTAATCTTTTTAGCTACCAAGGTAATAAAATCATATTTAATCCTTTTCAATATAAGCCATTGATGAAGTTTCTTAGCATTGATTCGGATGAAAGACTTCTTATAGCAGACGAGGTCGGAGTTGGAAAGACAATCGAGTCTGGAATAATTATTGATGAACTTATTGCAAGAGGCGAGCTCAAGAATAATGATTCAATTATGATTGTTTGTCCCAGCATCCTATGTGGCAAATGGCGTGCAGAGTTACGGTCAAAATTCTATATGGATGATTTCTATATACATGATGGAAAGTCATTAAAATATACACTTGAGGAGATTATTGAGACAGGAAAAATACAGTATCCGCATAGTATAGTAAGTGAGCAGCTATTTCGTGGGGAGAAATATCAGCAGCTCCTAAAGAAATGTGTGGAAGAATCTGGTGAACCGATATTTAAACTGTTAATTGTTGACGAGTGTCATCATTATAGAAATCCTGGAACTAATACGCATAAATTTGGAGCAACACTTAGTCTGTGTAGTGAACGAGTTGTTATGCTTTCCGCTACACCATTTAATTTACGCAGTGACGACTTGTATAATCAGCTTCACATCCTTAATCCTTCACTATTTCCGGATCAGCAGATCTTTAATCAACTTCTGAGGCAGATACGTAGGGTTAATCAGGCTGTTGCATTAATTAAGAAAGATGATGTCACATCTCGAGAGCAGTTGAAGAGTCATGTTAATGAAATTCGATTAATGGCAGATAATAACGCTTTCATCAGAGACGATTTTGAAAGGTTATACGAGAAAATAGTAGGAGATAAAAAACTTGAAGTAAAAGATAAAGTTGATTTTGAAAGGATTATGGGGCTACTCAATCCAATCGCAACTTCATTTACAAGGACATTAAAGAGAGATGCTATTGAACATAGGGTTACCAGAGAAACAGTGACACTTGATGTTAAGTATTCTCAGAAAGAACGAGAAATATATGACGCTTTCCTGGAGACCAACCTACATAGATATAGACTATTTGGTGTATCAGAAAGGGCGTTCGGCTTAATTCTAAATGGTTTAGAGAGAATAGCGGCCAGTTCAATTATCGCATTAGAGAAAAATGTTAAGAAATTTATAAACATGCCGGATGAGGTCTTTGCTGATCTTATGTCCGAAGAAGGGGATATTGATATAAAATCAGTAAGATCCATGAAAAAACTCCTTCAAGAGAGTTATTCAGATTTATTAGGAAAGATAAAGGCTCTAGATAATTATGACAGCAAATATGATACATTCAGGCAACTAATAGAGAATGTCCGGGAAGCATCCGGAGATAATAAAAGAATAATTGTTTTCTCTTTTTATACGGAAACACTTAAATATTTACGAAGGAGATTGTCTGCTGACGGATATAGCCTTGCGCTTATGTATGGAAAGACTCCAGATGAAACACCGACTAACCAGAAAGATGAGGATGGCTTTAAGGTATATGGTAGAAACGATATTATGCATGACTTTGAGGCTGGGAAATACGATATCCTTCTTGTTAGTGAAGTCGGTGGTGAAGGTTTGGACTTCCAGTTTTGTTCAGCACTAATCAATTATGATCTGCCATATAACCCTATGCGTATAGAACAGAGAATAGGCCGCATAGACAGAATGGGACAAAAGTCAGATAAGATAGTAATTGGTAATCTCTGTATTGATAATACGATTGATGTTGTAATTAATCGTGTTCTACTTTCAAGAATAGCTGATGCATCGGATTTGGTAGGAGAGTTGGAACCTATTATTTCCAAAGATATAGCTGAAATAAATGAACTAATTATTTCTAAGGAATTTACAGAAGCAGAACTTGAAAAGAGGGAAAAAGAGATAGAGCAGCGCATAGAAAAAGCGAGGCAGACTAGAGAAGAATTTGATGAGGCACGATATGAGCTCGTAAATGATAAGGGGTTCCGTGAAGAATTTGAAGATTCTATTAAGAAGAGTAGGATATCTCCACATGAATCTTTATTGTTTGTATATAGCTTTCTTAAAAAAGAAAATGGGTGTTGGTGTAAGGTGATTTCTTCGTCAGCAGCTTCTATCCATGTGACTAAAGATATATGTGATAGGCTAAAAGCTTATAACAAACGGTTGAATCTTGGAAAAGCTGGAGAGGAGATACGGAGTATTGTAGAGAATGGTGGGGATCTTGAAATAGATTTTGATGGTAATTCGGCATATGAGAATGATGATCGTGTTTTTTTCAAACCAGCTGGAGCCTTCATTCATTTTATTATTGATTACATGAGAGCGCTTGAAGTAGAGTATCCTGAAAATGTGTTTTACGCTAATCTCAAAAGCAAAAATGCAATCAATGTTGATGCTGGAAGATATTGGATTTTTGTCTATGATATGGAATTTAAAGGCTTTTTTGAGACTAGTTCATATGAATATTTTTTGGTGAAGGAGGATGCTTCAAATATTATATGCTTAAATGAAGATCAGAAAAAGCAACTGTTCCAAGAATTGGTTGTGGGAAAAGTGCCACAAGATATTTCATATGATGGGTTTGATGAATTGAGGATGGCGGTTGAGGATGCTGCGGAGAATCGGAAAGAGGAGTTTGCATCTGAGGCTATGGGAAAAAATGATGTTAAGATTGGCTCTAGAATTCAGGCAGTTAGGAGTCTTTCAAATATTAGGATTCGTGAACTGGAGGATAAATTATTAACTGTCACTGGAAAGGAAGAGGAAAAGACTCGAAAGGCAATAGCCAGGGAAAAACAGAAAGCTGAAAGTAAAGTTGCTATTCTCGAAGAAAAACTAAAATTTGTGGGGACATATGCATTGGATGCTATTTGCATGTTGGACGTGACGTGAATTTTATATTTTAAGGCAAATTATGGTTGATTCTAAGCTGATTAGGGCAATGAAATTTTTGTTATGTCTTCGAGAGCAGATATGGGGATATTCGATGAGGTGAGTTATGCCATTTCATATTATCAGGAATGATATTGCTAAAGTTAAAGCAGATGAGGACATCATATATTGGAGAAGCCTTTGATACTTATGAAGAGATGCAGAGGAAAGCTGCGGATGTAGCTGCAGTTTCGCATAATCATCCTGAAGGAATAAAAGGAGCTGTTGTTACTTCCACATGCATTTGGATGGCAAGGCATGGCAGTAGTAAGCAGGATATCTACGATTATGTCCTTGCGGAATACCCGACTAAAGATTATGAGTACAGTATTGGCTATTCCTTGGATGAGATACGAACAAGATATAAATGGAATGAAAGCTGCCAAGGATCAGTTCCTGCAGCCATGAGATGCTTTTATGAGAGCACAGACTACGAATCATTCATCAGGAATATCTACAGTTTGCCATGTGACAGCGATACTTTCGGAGCAATTGCTGGTGGGGTGGCGGAGGAATTCTATGGTGGATTCGGAGATGTCGCTGTAGATCAGCTTTTGGAGGAGTATATTACGAAGGAACTATATGAGATTCTTCTACTATAAGTGTTGGAAATGCCGTTATTATGCATGTTTGGAACGCAACAAGACACAATTTCAAATTTTTCTGATAGGTCGCATCCGGTGCGACCTATTATAATGCCCAAAACGTTATCATAAGATTATCAAATAAAGCAACAACACTTCCTGAGAGGTAGAAGAAAGGAGAATAGCTATGAGAATACCATATAGTATACAGTATACAGAAAAAGGTTGCAAAGCTTGCATTTGATGCAGGAGAACGGGTTATTATGGAATGTTTGGTTCCTGTTGTTACAGATTTTGTCTCAAATATAGTTTATCCACATCTCTGTGAAAAATGGGATGAGGTAACTTCTAAGAAATGTTTTAAGTATCAAAAGAATAAGGCTTGATTGTATGCGAAAATAGAACACAATTTCGAGAGTGATGTACTGCTTATTGTACAGTTAAAAGGGTAGAATAAAAATGGAACATAAGCCAAATGTTAGATAATTACTGGCTACATAAAGATTATATGAATATGGAGGAAAAAAGCATGACAGAGTTTATTATTGATAATGGAATTGTAATCGATGATATCGAGGATGTAGTTGAAGGAATAGCAAAACTTAGTGGAAAAAGCATGCCAGATCCGCATACTATAAAAAGATTTATCACTAAAGAAAAATCGACCAAATTTTATATTGATGATAAATGCTCATGCAAAATGCAGCCGGACCGAGGGACGGTATATCTGTGGCTTGATAGCGGTTTTACAGATTTCCGTGGAGATCCAATTATGATTTCACTGCTAAATGATAAGTGTGGAGGATATTCAGGGCATTATTATGGAACTATGAGGGTACTTGCTGATAATGTTATAAGTTTCTTTCCTAAGAACAGAAGAAACATAAGTAAAAATCTCGGGATGTTAAAGGGCAAGTATGACAAGAAGATATCTGACAGAGAGCATTCACATATATATGATGAGCAGGAATATCTAATCAAATCCAGTAATGTAGAGAGTGGCGGCAGTATCATGGCGGATATAATCAAGAATCTTGATATTTCATTTGATGAGTCTGTGAATGAGGACGAGGTGATACCTGATATTACAGAGACATCAGTAGATGAGCTTCAAGCACCTCAGATGAGTGATTTTGAGAAGAAAATCACTGTGGAGCTGCTTCTTGAAAAGATAGAGGCGATGGAAAAGTACCAGGAAAAGCTTCTTGGAATCATTGATGAGTTCAATTCTGTGGATAGGGTCAGAATGAAGGAACTCGAAGCGGAGAATGCTGAATATAAGAGAGCATTGGTAGAAATCAGATCCCATGTAGCGGAGAACTATGTGGATGAGAAAAAACAGAATAGTGATAACATGAGTGGACATGCTCTTCTTGGACATAGAGGGAAAATATTAGTACTCGGCGATTGCTCTCTGGATGAGAAGACTCTTAACGGTATAGCTAAGACCTATGGCTTTGAAAGGAAGGATTTTGACTATGAGACGGATTACGACAAGGTTATGAACTTTGCCGGCAGACTTTCATATGGCGGAAGGTACAGCGCTATAATACTAGGCGCATGTCCACATAAGGTGGATCTTCTAGGTGATTACAGCAGCTTTATTGAAAAGTGTAAAAACGATGAGAACCTTCCGGATGCGTTTGATGCCAGGACTTTTTCCGGAGAACTGAAGGTTACAAAGGAATCCTATAAGAGAGTCCTTGAGGCGATAATAAGGAGTCTCAGGGAGAAGCAGGCAGCGTAAGGTGAGAAGGGGGATATATTGAAATGGGACTGTTTTGGAGAAGCTATTTGCGATACTTTTCCTATTGTATAGGTGGTGATATTGGTGGTTTTATATCAGGATACATAGCATTTGTCATGTCTTTATCCGTGTTGTTGCATACGGTCATGTTTAGAATAGAACTACGAAGGGATAATCCGCAGATTCCCTATATCCAGGACGATTTATAGGCTTGTATTTTTCAAAAAAGGATATATATTTACTGTGGGTAGAGGTTTATCTTGTATATAGAGATACTACACCGTTTTCAGAGAAGTTATGGAGGGCGGGATCATGAAGAAGACTATAATTACTCTTGTGACAGCATTCGCTGTAGCGATTACCATATTTGCAAGTATACCGATGAGTGTAGGTGCATATAACAGCCAGTGTGCTAAATCTGGATGCACCAGGAAAAGAAGTACCGGAAGCATATATTGTTATGTTCATAAGTCATCAACGAGTTCTTCAAGTAGCTCATATTCTAGCAGTACCAAGTCATATACAAGTACTTCCGTAGGGCATTGCGCTAAGTCCGGATGCACCAGGAAGAGAAGTACAGGAAGTATATACTGCTACGAGCATAAGTCTGCAACAACATCAAGCAACAGCTCTTCATACAGCAGCAAGAAGAGCACTTCAAAGAAGTCATATTCAAGTTCCAAGAAGAAATATGATTCTTATGATGTTTATGATTATAAATCCGCGCAGGATTTTGCTGATGATAAATATGAAGAATTCTACGACTATGAAGATGACTACGATGATGAAGACGAAGCTTATGATGCAGCAGAAGATTATTGGAATGATCATCACTGATCAGAAAGGAGCTGGCTATGAAGGGACCTTTTGATGATATGTTTGGAAATACTCCATTTGATCTGAATAATGACGGGCATATAGATGCTGGTGAATGGGCTTTTATAAATGATACAGTTTTCAAAGAGGATGATGATTCATCCGATTTTGATGAGGAGGAAGATGAACTCGAGGACGAGCTTGAAATGGCTGGCCTTTCCAGGGATGTTCTGGAGATGATGGATCCGGATGAGAGACGCGAGGCACTTGAAGATGCCGGATTTGATGCAGACGATTTCGATGATTTTGCTTTTTAAGCTATTTACAAATAGTTGTTTTGTTTGACATAAAGCATATCCGAATGAAATGATCCATCCTCTGGGTAGTAGGATATGTAGCCACATGGCATTTAGTCTGGTAGGGGATTTTGTGAGATCAGCCGGGCTGTACTCCTTTCTAAAATAGTAGGCGCCAATAATTTTCAGAAATTGAAGATTACTGGCGCTTTGTTATGTTCTAAAAACTAAAACTAAACCAATCAAAAAAATCACATGATAATAATTATATAAATCCAATGAAAACGATATTGGGATATTTCTAGGTGATGTATAACATAATTACATAATTACAGAGAGGTCAGACAACGAATAGATAATAAAAACAATGAATGTTGTGTTTTTAAAACCTGGGAAATAATATTATATGCTCAGAAAGAGAAAAGCAACAGCCAAACGGCTAACATATACCACAACCAAGAAAGGGGTAAAATACTATGAGATTTAACGATGTTCAGGATACAAGAAAAGCAGAAGTTAAGAGAGAGCAGAGAAACGAAGCATTCCGCAAAATGTATGATGATTGCCTTGAGAAGCTTTCAGCATTCTACAATAAAGAGAAAATGACAGTTGCATTCGGAGCTACTTTCACACTGTGATTCTTCAAAATTAATAAATGTATAAAAGGAAATAATCCCTGGAGTAGTAGATCGATTTTGGTCAATGCTCTGGGGATTTTTACGTTATAATATTGATACATTATGAAGCGAGGGGGATATTTTCTTGGAAGAGATTTTTGATGTAACAGATGATAATGGCTTTCCTGTGGGCAGGACAGTCACAAGATCAGAAGCACATGATAAAGGGATTTCACATAGAACTGCTCATACATGGATAGTCCGTAAGGCTGGTGATTCATACGAGGTGCTGTTGCAGAAGAGAAGTGCCAATAAGGAATCGTTTCCTTCAATGTATGACACTTCTTCAGCTGGGCACATCCAGGCAGGTGATGATCCGCTCGAATCAGCTCAGAGAGAATTGTTCGAGGAGCTGGGGATAAAAGCTCATGAGGGAGACTTTACCTTCGCAGGTAAGTTCCACATTAAATACGAGATGGAATTCCATGGCAAGATGTTCAGGGATAATGAGGTAGCTTTCGTATATGTCTATGAAAAGCCAGTGGTTGAGACGAATCTCGTCCTTCAGACAGAGGAAGTTGAAGAAGTAAAATGGTTCACCATAGATGATGTACTTGAAGGATGCAAACATAGGGACGGAACGTTTTGTGTTCCGATGGAAGGCCTTGAAACAGTGATGAGGTATCTGGGATATGATCAAGCGTAATCTTCAGGAAACATAATGATATCGCGGATCATTGTAGTGATGAAGTCACGGCATTTTCCGCAGCCGGTACCACATCCGGTTGCTTCCTGGACTTTTTCATATGTATCAGCACCATTTTTGACGGCATCGAGTATTTTGCCATAATTAACGTTTTTGCAGGAGCATGCGATTTTATCTCTTTTCATATCAGATATCCCTCCGAAGATTGATTGTGACAGTATAGATATCGGCAGTTGTTTGAAGGGATATTACGTGTATTATCAAAAAAGGTAGGGGTTATTGTTGCAAATAAGAGAATTAACAGAGGCTGAGCGAGAGGCCTACGATGAAATGACTAAGAACGCAAAACAGCTCACGATCTTCGGAACGGAAGATGAGCTGAATGAGAAGGACTATATATTTGACAGAGAAGAAGGAGATGAGTGATGCCGCAGTCGTGGAGCAGTATAAGAAAGAAACTTGAGCAGGATCTCATTTGCGAGAGCCTAAAAAACAGAGTTCAGTATTTCAGGACAAATTACCATGGAGCACCGGATGATTACGGAAGATTTGCTGTAAGGATAGATGGGAAGGAAGTTTTTCAGGCAAATCCATATAATGAAATGGCAATATTCAGGTATGGAGCTGAAGTTAAAAGGGAGCAGAATATTCCCGGACGAGAGTGGACTGATGATGGGGAAATAATCAATCAGGAGGTAAATCTTGCTGCAGAAGAAGAGGGTAGGATCAGGGCAGCAGAAGATGGTATCGTTGATTCCTGTTTAGTTCCCTATTCCATAAAAAAGTATCTTAATCAGGATATAAAGGATAGCCTTGCCGACGAAGATCCAATTATAAGGATGCTGGCGATTTTTGACAGAAGAGTGGGAAAAAGGACTCTGAGGGATATTTCTAAGACAGTGCAGGAGCAGCCTGAATGGTTGCAGGAGTTTTACAGATTGAGGCTTGATGCTGAAGGGATAGCATATTGATATGTCAGAGTAAAAAATAGGGAACGCCAGAATCCTCTGTGATTAGTAATCAAAGCAGAAGACCCTGGCGATTTTATTTTTGGAGGGGTTCTGCCGGACGTTAACTATCCGGCAGTATTATGTTATGAAAAAAGTATTCTATAAAAGATTTTCCAAAAGGCTTTCGCCTCTCGATGGATATAATATATAATGCTCACCTTAAATTTACCTTAAGGATTACATAAAAAGGTTGCCGTTCTTTTTTGCACTATTAGAAGAATAGATACTCAGTTTTTACCATAGCGGATATGCATTGTGTTTTCCGGTTTTTGTATAATTATCATAACAACAGATAATAATGGTTTGGAGGAGACCAGCTATGAAATGTCCTAAATGCGGAAATGAGATGACAAAAGGAGAGATTAGCGTTAGTGCGAATACATCCAGGGGATGGCCGGTACTCTTCTGGGCAACATCGGATGTATTTAATCGCGTGTTTCCACAGCTCTTGACTGCTAAAAAGGCTTCTGCAGAGGGTGGAGTGCAGATAAATTTAGGAAATGGATGGATGAAACCTCGGAATGTCGGATATATATGCAAGGAATGTAAATGTGTTCTGATGGATTATTAAGGCTGGAAGACTTGCAGATGCTAGCGATTCGGTTATAGTGAAAATACAGTATTGTATTTGAAAGGAGGCAGCATGGATAATAAGGATAAAAGAAATGAAAACGAAAATAGCAACAAGTCCGGTATTGAGTATGGAGCAATGGCACTATTGTCTGTGCTGGCTGTACCGGTAATACTGCTTGCAGGATTTTTTCTGGATGATAAGAGAAAGAAGTGAAGATTTAGAATGAAAAATACAGAAGTTAGCAAGTTTATCAGTCTCATACTGAGGCATAAACCTGAAACCATAGGCATATCTTTGGATGAACATGGATGGGCAAACGTTGATGAACTGATTGCAGGCATTTCAAAGACTTCGCCGATAAATATGGAAATACTGGAAGAGATAATAGCTACTGATAATAAGCAGAGATATTCTTTTAATGAAGACCATACTCTTATCAGAGCGAATCAGGGGCACTCCATACATGTAGATGTGGAGCTGAAAAAGGTCACTCCTCCGGATACCCTTTATCATGGAAGTGCTGAGAAATATGAAAAATCGATTGACGAACAAGGACTGATTCCTAAGTCTAGGCTTTATGTTCATTTGTCTAAAGACTATGAAACTGCGGTAAATGTCGGGAAAAGACATGGTAAGCCTGTAATCTATAAGGTGAAGAGCGGAGTAATGGATAAGGATGGGATAGAATTCTTCTTGTCTGAGAATGGAGTATGGCTCACCAAGGCAGTGCCTGCAAAGTATTTGGAGAAAATGAAGTAATGTCATAGGGACAATAGTGGTTAGGGAGCATTGTTTGTAAAGTATTTTTATACTAGCAGTATGATGCATTTCATTTTCAACCATGTTATTATGGGTACAACAAAGGAAAGAAATAGGGCAAAGCCCGGAAAGGATTAAGCGATGTTTACAGCAACATTCAGAAGTTATTATAGTGAACGACTCTATGCACTGCAGAAAAATGAGCAGGGCTTTAATAGTATGCGTCCACATCAAGATAACTTAAAGCGAATGAGCTGTATGGAGATATAACCGTTTTGGAATAATACCAGACATATATGCCGCTTATCTTGTGAAGGACAGGGTAAGCGGTATTTTTTATGCTCATGAAGTACCGCTGATAACAGGAAAAAGGAGAAAAACGATGTTTACAAATATTCCTGCGATCAACATGGTCGCAACAGGGCAGAGAATTTCAGATTTAAGAACAGCAGCGGGGATGTCCGTAAAGGATTTACAGGATGTATTCGGATTCGGAACTCCTAATGCTGTATACAAATGGCAGAGAGGATTAGCTTTGCCAACAGTTGATAATTTGGTCGTCTTATCTGCGGTATTTGGAGTTCCTATAGATGACATTATCGTGGTAGATACTGGCATGAAGGCGCAGATAAGCGCTTGAAAGCAAAATAAATTGCGGGGCTGAGGGTAAAGCAGTTCCGCACATGGTCCTCTGGTCTAAAGGTTAGGACACAGCCCTTTCAAGGCTGGGATACTCGGTTCAAGTCCGGTGGGGATCACTATGGGTGGGTATGCCTAGAAGCGAGGGCAAGAGTCTGTAAAACTCCCACATTTGAAACACCGCAGGTGCAATTCCTGCTCCACCCACTTGTGTTTGCGTGACCGAGATGGATTATGGTGCTTTCTACGCTCCGCTCCGGTCGTCGCAGGACTGGCATCCCCCGGATGCCATGCGACCTGCTAAGGCAGAGCACGGATTATCGTGCCGAAGGTTCGTTCTACGTTCCACTTCGGTCGGTGCTAAGCACTCGTCCCCCGGACGAGTAGCACCCTTCCGCAAACGCTCCGGGTAGGTAGCCTAGTGGCGAAGGCAGGGGTCTGTAAAACCCTGACATCAGAAACAGCGTGAGTTCGAGTCTCACCCTGCCCACTATAGTGTCATACAATGACACTGTACAAACTGATCCGCTACGACGATAATATGATCAGAACAAAACAAGAGGGCAGCAACAAGCTGCAGAAAGTTAAGAGGTTTAATTAAGAATGTACTACGTAACTATCAATAAGCAATTTGATAACAAACAGTTCATGCAGTTCTGCAAAAATCAGAAGTGCTTTGTTAGTTATGCAAATTGCAAGTTGGTGGAAAGTGGTCCAGGATATGCCCAATGATGGATAGTCCGGAGCATTGAAAATACAGAGATATCTCAGTACCACTTAGCTTGCATGAGTTAGGTGGTTTTTTAATGCTTTTTTTCGAAGGAGATTAGGAAAATGGATTATCCGGTAATTGATATTGAAGGAACAGGAATACACATCAGAGATCTGATAAGGGAAAGTGGTCATACAGTAACAGAGGTTTCAGAATACCTGGGAACTAGTACATCCCTTGTATACAGATATATCAGAGGTGAAGTGCTTCCGAGCATTGACAGAATAGTAGCGCTTTCTGTTTATCTTGAGGTTTCTATCGATGACATAATAGCCGTCGAGTGAGACTGCACCATGCGGTATGGGGTAATGGTAGCCCACAGGATTTTGGTTCCAGTAATCTTGGTTCGATTCCAAGTACCGTAGCTAAGACGTAGTAGCCAAGCTGGAAAGGCAACGGACTGCAACTCCGTGATCGTGAGTTCGAATCTCACTTACGTCTCTATAAGGACTTGGAGCTCAAATGGTAGAGCAGGGGACTGAAAATCCCCGAGAGGCGGTTCGATACCGTCCGAGTCCACCATGTTGTCTTAGCTCAGTTGGAAGAGCAACGGTCTTTTAAACCGTAGGTCATGGGTTCAAGCCCCATAGGCAACACTTGCCGTCTTAGCTCAGTTGGAAGAGCAGCGGTTTCTTAAACCGAAGGTCGTGAGTTCAAACCTCACAGGCGGCACTGATGCGGTATAGCTCAATTGGTAGAGCACCTGACTCTGACTCAGGGCGTTGCAGGTTCGAGTCCTGCTACCGTAGCTTCGGACATATAGCTCAATCGGCAGAGCATCCGGCTGTTAACCGGAGGGTTGTGGGTTCAAGTCCCTCTATGTCCGCTATACCTGAATAGCTCAGATGGCTAGAGCGTCTGTTTCATACGCAGAGGGGCACTGGTTCGAGTCCAGTTTCAGGTAGCATGAGACTTATAAATCGTTTTTTATGGATGGCATGCCTTCGGGACTATGTCAAAAATATTAAAGGTCTTATAACGCCTACGTTATATCCTCCTCCAATCATAATCGAACATATATTTGCATTTGCTGTACAGATTATGACACACATAAGGTGTTATTATCAAAACATAGAAAAACATAGAAACAAACAACTCCATATGAGCTTCAGTAGAGAACCATGGAGCAGAAAGGAGCCAAAATGATAAAAAGAACATTAGCACTTATGTTAGCACTTTCATCTGTTTTGACAATAGCACCAATTAAGGTAAAAGCAGAATCATTGTGGGAATTGTATAAAAGAGATCCCAAAGCCTACTACGAAAAAATCTTCTGCATTGATGAAGAATCTAAGGCAAATGGATGCTACACAGATTTCAAGGGAAGAATTGAATATGCTAAAAATGGAGATGTTCTCTTCATAATGGATAATGGAGAAATTATCAATAGAACTACAAATGAGGTAATAAGGGAAGCAGACAAGAATGTGATTGCATCTGAAGGTGGAAACAATACTGCAGGATCACAGACAAATGGAAAAGGATGGGTTTATTCTTCAGACGAATTACATGTTATTGGACTTCCAGAAGGGTCTAATGGTTATACAAAACCAGGATACTATGGTGATGTAGACAGCTCATATTCATCTGGATATTCAGGATCTGGTAAAGGCTGGGTATATGATGCGGATGAACTCCATGTAATAGGTCTTCCTGAGGGAGAGGATGGATATACTATGCCCGGATATTATGGAGATATAGATTGATAAGTTCAAAACGAGAGGTGTGGTGCTATGGAAAGTATTCTGATATTTATCATCACAATTATCGTATTAGCTTATAAGTATCTAAAAGAGAATAAGGGAAAGATATTTGCTATAGTAAATAAACTAGGATTAAAGATAATCAGTATTTTCCTTATATCAATACTTGTTTTAGCGATAATAATTGAAAATGTAACTCAGAAGCTGCTCAATGAACTTGAAAAACAAAATGCATACTAAATATTTGTTAGTAGGCGAGGTTATTTGAAAAGGAGGTCTACTATGGGACTATTTGGATTATTTTCTAATGATGACGAACATGATGTAAGATTGACGGATAGAGAAATCGAAAAACTGACCAAGAATATGTCCAGGTCAGAAAAGAAGGAATTCTACCGCAGGCAGGATGAGATGGAAAGAAATCGAGCGGATAAAGAGGCATGGCTATGGGCTATGGGCGATTGGGATGAAGATGAATAAGGACTTTAATGTAAGACAACCATATATATTTTGTTATGTAGAAGAGAATTATGATAATTCGAAAAAAACTATAAAACAGATATATATCGTCAATATAGTGATATAATGATAATGCATGGGGACTTCGAATGATTCCCATGCATTTTTTATTATTTGGTCATGTAGTGGTATGAATGGAGATCTGCATGGAACTGCTGTTAAGAATAAAACCATCACAACTTGGCAGATATTATGAAACACAATGCGATAGGTTTCTTGTCTATTATTCCGTTGATAAGAGCGAATATAGTCGCTTAGGGTGGGATGAACCCAAGGAATTCAAGGCAAATGCAGCCATGCTAGCAGGTATTGAATGGGAGAAGATTCTTTATCAGAGATTAAAGGATAATCCATCATGTGAAGTTCAAAGATTAAAGGATAAAAGAACCAACAGAAAAGAGCAGAATCCCAAAAGGATAGTGGAAACTTTAAAAAATCTGAAAACCACTGATAAACCAATATATATATATCAGGCATGTATACAGAATACAGCCTCATTTAAAGATTATTATCATACAATGATTGGTGATTGTGGAGATAATGTTTCCCTAAGCAGTAGGATGTATCCGGATTTTCTCAAAGCCGAATATTCTCCAATAAAAGGGAAGTATTGCCTTACAGTGATTGATGCTAAAAATGCAAGTGTACTACGTGTTGGTGCACAGATCCAAATAGCCTTGTATGTTAAATCTCTAAAATATCTTCTTGAGGATGAAAATATAACCAATTGTTATGTAAATGAAGAAGAAGGAATTGTCTGGAATAGGGAAAAAATAACAGATAACTGTATAGAAAACCTTTTTGATTTGCGCGATACAAACGAGGAGTTAAACAAATTTTTTTCAGAGAAACTCGTTAATTTGTGTAATTCAATTATTCAGAGCACAAATGGGATACAACTCCATAAAAGTTTAAAGTATTGTGTTTCTGCAAAATGTGAACATTGCGATAGTTTCGGGATGTGTAGAATGTTTTGCGCTGAAAATTGCAGCGTAAGAATGATGCCATATATATCCGTAGGTGCTCAGCAAAGACTGGATGAACTTATTATAGACAAAGAAATAGAAGATGATTCATTAGAGAGCATACGAACAGCATTGTTAAGTAAGCCACATATTCTTACAGATAATTGCTATTATTGGAATAATGTAAAGAATAATCTATATGCATATGAGGAAGGATTACTGAATTATTATGATGAAAACAATGTAAGGTTTCCCAAAGCATCCTCATCTATTTCATTTCCTATAAGTCAGAATTTTATATTTCTATTAACAGCGCAGCAAGATGCTTTGTCAGGCAGGATATATGCTTATGCTTGGCTCTTAATTCCTGGCAAAGGAATAGATATATGGAATCAAGGACTTAGTAGTAACGGATATGTTCAGATTTATGAAGGTAAAGAGAATAAACCTGGTAAGGGAACTTACTACGATTCTGTAGTTGCTCATTCTGAAACAGAGGATGAATTTAATAGAATAGATAGATTATTTGTTGAGAGAGTTTATGGTCTATTAGAACGAATAAGTGATTATCCGGAAAAAGACAGAAGAAAGATGCAGTGTTTTGTCATGGACGGATATGAAAAGAGTAACATCGAGACAAGCCTCTATTATATGCTTGAAACACTAGATCCGGAAAAAGAAAGTGTTCTCATAGAGAAAGTGATGTCTGTTCTCTCTTGGATTCAAGGGAAACGGCTTGTAACAGATGCAAACTTTGGGCCTGAGGAGTTTATAGAAAACCCTGTTACGGTGATTTCATCAGAAATATCAAAGTTGTATGTTCTTTCGAAATGTGTGGAATATAACTTAAAAAGTACGGCATCTATTTTTTCTCCGGATTTTAATTTTGATGATGACAAAAGTGATTATATTGGGATGTTCTCAAATGTTTTAGATGGTACACCAATAATTAGGGCATGGAAAGAACGCGATAAAGAAAGGAAAAAGCAGAGAATAAGCAGCATTGCACAACACTTAAGGAGGAGATTGTTTGTAGAATCCAGAATAATATCTGCAATTCAGGGTGATAATGAAAAAGGCATTAAACTAAGTTCATGGCCAGCTTCATATCAATTGCAAAAACCCAAGCAGTCAAAAAATGTGGAGATAGCACGTCTTGATTTTGAAAACAGATATGAACAATTACTTGAATATAATGCGATAAGATCAATCCGAGTAGCTGGAATACAAAATGCTATAGACAATGGGCATATTTTATGGCTAGAGTACAGCGGTAGCGAAAGTATATATAAGATTCTCAACCATGATAGTTATATAGGTAAAAAATGGTTTACTGCCTGGCTGTGTGAAGATAATCCTGAAAATCGCACACAAATAATGGTATTAAAAGATGCTGCTTATACAGGAAATATTAAGATAAGATCCTCAGCACAGTATAAGGTTAAAGATACAGAAACGGTTTTTTATCCTGCACAAGAGTATACATTTGTCGATGACGGAAAAACAGCTATTGTAAATTTTATTCCGAGAAAAAAGTCTGGATTTATACCAAGGAAAGGCGGCAAATACCTTTTATTCGAAGTATATACTGATATAAACAGCCCCAAAACCGGGCAAGGTATTTCTAAACTTATAGAACGGCCTGAATTACTTGATCCCAAAAGCATTACTGGAAAAAGTGATGTGATATTTGATTCGCGTACAGAACAAATCTGTAGCCAATACTGGTCTCCGGATAGAAATGCTTTCAGTGATTCACAAAAGGAAGCATTCATTCATTTGCTTGAACGGAAACTGACTGTTCTTGTAGGACCTCCAGCTTCTGGTAAAACAGATTTTATTTCACGTGCAATTATTACCATTGCAAGCTACTACAAAATGGTTAAGGGCAAAGACATGAAGATCATGGTAACAGCCATGTCACATTCTGCAATAGATAATGTTCTGATAAAAACAGCCAGAATGTTATCCAAAGGAAATACTTGTGGGATCAACGTTTATAAGGCTGATAAATATGATGATGAGCTTTTATTTGAAGGAACATCTGTTAGACTACTAAAGCCAAGAACAGTTGCTGCAACAATGCGTTCTTCAGGGATTCAAATAATTGGAATGACATGTTGGTCAGCATATAAAGAATTTCATGAACCGGAAAGCGGCAATTTACAGATTTTTGACATTGTTGTCATGGATGAGGCTTCGCAAATAAGAGCAATGGATGCTTTTCTTACTCTGGAGTGTAGTGATAAGAATACGCGATATCTGCTTGTTGGAGATGATGATCAGCTCCCGCCTATTATTAATGGGAAGTATAAAGAGACAGAAGGGCAAAAATATATTTATGGTTCGGTCTTCCACATGTTTATAACGGGACTTGGAATAGGTCATCCGGATATCGTAAGGCTTTCAGATAATTTTAGAATGAATGCAGCATTATGCAGGTATCCAGCCAAAGCAATTTATGGAGATAGTTACAAGGCTTTTGATAAAAAAATTGCTACACAGACTATAAAATTGCTTAAACCAATAAAAAATGAACTGATTAGCGAGATACTTGACCCGGATTATCCATTGGTTTTCTGCGAATTATTCGGAAAATCGCGTGAACAAACAATAGTAGAAATAAAAATAGTAACCATGATCATTTCTGAATTATGGAATTATGTTGTTAATATTGATTCAGGGCTTTTAGCAAGTAAAGAAGGAAATTTCTGGAGAGAGTGTATTGGTCAGAACGGTAGGCTTCTAGATGGTGCCTGTGGTATTATTTCTCCGCATCATGAGCACATAAATAGATTGAGGTCAAGTATCGCGGGTGTTCTTGGTCAAAATGGAAATGAAATATATATTGGAACTGTAGATAAGCTTCAAGGTAAGGAAAGGTCTACAGTAATAGTCAGCTATGGGGTTTCAGAACCCGAAAAAATAGCTAATGAGAGTGAATTTATATTTAGCAGAAATCGATTTAATGTATCACTCACAAGAGGAAAAGCCAAAACCATAGTTCTTTTATCTGATGCAATTGCTGAATCAAATATGATGACGAGCAGTATGGCGGCGGTGGACAATAATCTCAGGAAAGGTTTCGATTTTATACATGGATTTGCGAGGTATATGCAGACTGCCGAAGATGATGAAGATATTGTAAGCAGGAGTTTTCTTAATCTTACAGAGAATGTGAGCTTAAAACTTTGGAAGAAGAGAACAAAATAATGGCTAAATTCTATCTGCTATGAGGAATAGCAAGGGAGATAGGGATGAGAAATAATTATAGACATAAGTATAGCGAAGATTCATTGGCTTTCTATCTTGACTTGGAACGGAACAAGTTTAAAAAGCATGTGAAACATGTATTGAGTGAAATGTTTTATGGTGAAGCAGATTTAAAGATGCTTGCTATGCCAATAACTATGGAACCGGAAGAGCTTAACATACTAAAGACAGATCTTCAGGAACTGCTTGCGTTTTATGAATCTTTGGATAAGCGGATTGCGCTTGCTACTGATGATAGTAGATTTATTTTTGAAGATCTTCAAAATGGATTAAGTGAGATAGATCTGGAATGGTTAATAGATGCATCTTCAGATGGCGGATTTATATATGAATTAGTTAATTACTGTATAGAAGATAAGGCCGATCAGATTTTAGAGGAAAAGTATTCCAAGAAAAACGGGTATTCTGATCCGGGAGAACATATGGGAGATGCATTTTCTGAAAGTGTAGATGTTTTTCAAAAAATGGCGACAGAGTCTTCCTTAGATGCGGACCAGTATTTTGATTATTTAAATAGCATTCCGGAGTTATTGAAAGAATGCTTAAACGCTATGGCTGAAAATAATCTTGTGGATTCTATTAGATATGATAGAAATCTCAATATGGCAGCTAAAACTATAAAAGAAAGCACTCCGTCTAAAGAACCTACTACTATTCAAAAGGTTACAGTGCCTGATTCAGATTCAAATGTTCATACATCTATTACTGATACAGCCAATAAAGGCAATACAAAAGATGATGAGAAAAGCCAAAATGCTTTTGATTCTAACATTGTTATGATGCTAAAAAGAGGCGCTAAATATGTTTCTGATAGAGCTAAGCTAAGGGAGTATTTGGCTCAAAACTTAAAGGATGATAAGCTCCATCTTAATCTGCTCATATTTGCTTATGTCGAAGGTTTTTTGCCTCAAATATATAAAGCGGCAAATAAGCAAGAAACGGCGCAAGTCTATGCTGATAGGATGATTAATCACTATGGCGTGACTAGAGAAAATGCTAATTGGAGTATTAGTGCTTGGTGTCAGATGTTTGGATATGTCGTTGAGCTAATGAAAGACAATTTTGATCACTCAGTAAAAAATGATTCCGGGCATATGGTTGAATTAGGGATTGGTATATATAGGTGTGGAGTAGATTTAGAGCCAGGTGAACATGCTATTGTTGTAGATTGGAACACAAATTCTAAGTATAAGACGCATGAATTGTGGTGTAAGGTCAGTGATGACCTCAACAGTGGCTTTAGTGGTGGAAGAATTGAGTTTAGAGATAAATGTTATATAAAGATTAGTAATGGTGAATATCTGAAAATTGGTGCGTATGGGTCAGAAAACTTCGAAGATATATTACGTATAACTGCCACAAAAGTATGATTTTTGGAGAATATAGTCATGGTAGATCAGAATATTAAAATTCCAGACTTATATAAGTATATTCGAGACTTCTACGATACTACTCTTGATAGGGTATTTGAAGTATATGAAGGTAGACTTGAAATTGCAGTTGAACCCATGCTCGATGGTGAAGAAATTCAGCGTGTATGCGAGTATATAGCTCTTATAGAAAATCGCTTAATGCATTTTCAAAATATAAAAGAGAAATATATGCCTGGATGTGAAATGAGAATTATCTGGATAAAAAGGTTAATCGATGAAACAGATTTCGATTTTATAAAAAATGAATTATCCGTATTGGGTAATTTTTATAAGTTTGCATCATATGATCCATACACTATGGCTGATAATATATATCTTAATCAATATGCTCCACATGCAAATGCAAATAATGATTCTGATCTGATTTCCAGAGCTCAAGCTGAGGCATTAGATATTTATGTTAAGTTGGGCAATGATTTTCAAGATGTGTCAACGCTGTTTATAAGTAATTTGAGCAAAATTAAATATATACTATCACGATTGGCATCCCTTGAGGTAAAGAGAAATATAATTGAACAAAGTGCGCCTCGCACAAGTAATGCTGATAATAGTTACACTAATGATATAAATACGGCTAGAAAAAGTCCTCAGGAATCAAAAGAGTTAGCCAGTCAGTTATATGACAAGCTAAACGACCGGCTAGAGGGGTATCATGTCAGTTCCGTTGTGGTAAATGGTATGCCAGCAACTCAGCAAAAAAAGTCGTCTATTGATGGAAGTTGGGATGGTGATATTGATTATAATGTTTATTCTGATATTGATGGAGACGTTACAGGAGACATTAACGCAGAACTACATGGAGATATAGATGGTGATTTACTTGGCGATTTAAATGGCAAAATGTATGGGAATATTTCCGGAGATGTCCTTGGTGATATTAATGGATTACTTGTTGGTAATATCGAGGGCGATGTTTTAGGTGACATTGATGGAGAAGTTCGCGGGGACATAATGGGAGATGTTTTGGGATTTGTCAGAGGTCGTATTACTGGTACTGTTTTTGGAGAAATAGAAACAGAGGATGAAGAAGATGATGATTGGGATGATGATGACTATGATAGCGATAATTGGGATGACGATTGATAGATTATTCTGATATCTTCAAAAGAATGGCTATATTTGTGATTGATAAGACATCGTAGCAATGTGCTATGGTGTCTTTTTTTGACTTCAAAAGCGTCTCAAATATTGTCGCATAAACACTGAATAGTCTTATGACATCTGCATTTACGACATTTATCACCTAAAAATTAAATCCGCAAAAATTACACACCTTGTAGTGAAAGGAGGAATGCACTGCAAATAAAAGAGGAAATATACAGTGCAAATTTCACATGAAAAATACAAGGAAAAATACAAAGGATATTTTCAAATCGGAAAAATTACAATTGAATGAGGAGGTGATAGAAGGCGTGAATAGCAATCCAGACCTATATGGTGGCATTTATAAGGAATTGGCAGAACTTCTAGGGGATGCTGCAACAGTAAAAATCTGGAAGAGATTTTCGGGTCTAAATGTTACCTTTCCCCAGAGACTATATTCCAAGGAATACACAAAAGAATTCATAAAGGAAAATATGAATGATCAGAAACCTGCTGAGCTGTCAAGGGCAATGGGACTATCTGAGAGGAGAATAAGGCAGATTATTACCGAAATCAAGCATGAGAATGAGGAGGTGTGATATGGCATTTTGTTCTAATTGTGGTTCTGAATTAAAGGAAGGCGAAAAATTCTGTACTAATTGCGGCAAAGCCGTCTCAACTGAAGAGCGTACACAAAAGCCCATCAATTATACAGAAAATAATACTGTGAAAAAGCCCAAAAAGAAGAAAAAGGTATGGAAGATTATATTGATAATCTTTCTGTTATTAGTAATAAGTGCAGGAGCATACATTTATCATGAGATGAATGAAGATTTTCCTAAAGATATCGGAAAGGAGAAAACAACTGATATAGAGATAGGCGGGATTGTGTTTCCTATGTCTGAAGCATATGAGTTTGCAGATTCAAATGCGAGTGGAGGACAGTCCTATAAAACAAAAGGTGGCAGATCATATATGCTGTTTGAGAGTACGGATCTAGACATACCTGAAGGATTTGATATTGCGGATAAGGACTTAGAAGCCAAGATTTATGAGGCAATCAAATCTAATGCTGATGCTATTCTTACTTCACCTAAAGAAGTAAGTACAGATGATATGAATATCGATAGTTTGAAATGCTGGTCAAAAGCATATGAGGGTACATATGAAGGAATAAACGCACATATGAAATATGTAGCTACATATAACTCATATAGCAAGAAATTTGTCGCGGTGACAATAGTAACAGCTTCAAGCTATGCAGATAAAGCCATGGCCAGATATGACAGGATGCTTAATACTGCAAAGGTAAATAAATCTGTATCATCAAGTGCAGAAGGAGTAAGCGTAGACTTAAAAGACCTTCTTGATAGTTATGAGGAATTCATGGATGAGTACATAGAATTTATGAAGAAATACAAGTCAAATTCTACTGATGTTGCAAGTATGCTTGGAGATTATACGGAAATAATGCAGAAATACACCGATTTTGCTACCAAGATATCAAATCTCAACACTAGCAATATGTCACCTGCGGATTATGCATATTATATGGAAGTAACAACAAGAATATATAAGAAATTAGCGGAGATAGAATGATACTATTACGGAGCCAGGGTAATAAAACGTCCTGGCTCTATGTTAAACATTATGCGATGATATTTTAAGTAAATTTTAGCGTTATATCGACAAGCATGATGTATAATGTATATTAATCATATTTATTCATAAGGGGGTCCAAATGAGTTCTATTTACAGTTTCTTGGCGGGCAAAATGAATGCCATAATTCTAATCTGTGGTGTGTTACTGATTGTTTTACTTGTGGGTAATTATATTGCTATTCTAGGGCACTACAATCAAATAAAATCCATTATGAATTGGAAAAATACAAAAAGTATGCTGAACAAGAACACTCATGAAGTGGAAGATCAGGCAGATAGTGAAAAAGTCACTCCAGATTCTATAAGGGAACTGGAAACAGCTTTTAACAAAACATGCTCATGGCATGAGGCTTTTTCACAATTGATTCCGTTATTCCCGCTTTTTGGAATTCTTGGAACTGTTGCTGGACTCATCATGCAGCTTAATACGGAGGACCTTAGCACAATATTCTCTTCATTACATTTGGCATTGGGATCAACTTTTTATGGACTGATTTTTGCCATTATTTTGAAGTTTGTAGATGCTGTTGGTCCTTCAAGAACAATAAATGAAACAGAAATTATCCTCGAAGATTATGATAAGAAGGTTAATAACGCAGTAATGCTGGGAAATATATCTGAATAACTAATTTTTGAGGGATTAAGATATGAAGAGACGTAGGAACAAATCTAACATATTAATAGATTTAACTTCATTGCTGGATGTTGTTTTCATTATACTGCTGGTTGTTATGTGTCAGCTCCAAGAAACAAAGAACACGTATGCAGCTAAGGAAGAAAGCATTCAGCAACAAGAAAATGATTTTAACGAATTGAAAAAACTCTATAGTGATCAAATAGAATCACTAGGTTCGGTATCGGATTATATTTCATATATCACTGTGAATGCACAATATGATGAGGACTTGGTCACTAGACATATTACCATCTTGAATTCAGACAAACAGTCTGAAATACCAGAAATACCGCAATTAAAGGGACTGCGTGTTTCAGATGGGTATGATGAACTAAACAAATATCTTAGTACTTATGTTGCTGAAAATCCTGAGAGAGTAGTTGTTTTGTCGTTTAATGAAGATGATGAAGATATTCTTTACAGGGATGAAAAAGCAATAAAGGAAATCTTTACTCAGTTAAGTAGTGAGTACCCCAATATAAGAGAAAAATAAAGGGATAATTATGATACCTATATTTATGATGATAATTGGCGCAATTATGATATTGGTATCCGTTTTTATGTGTCTGATGTACTTATTTGAGCCTTTATATAAGAACTATCAGATAGTTATTAAACGGAAGGATGATTATGCGCATTATACAGCACCTAGAACTTTTGCATTATTACAGAAAGCTAGGAAAGGCTATTGGATTCAAACCGGGATTTTATTCTTAGTAGGCTGCATATTGTTTTTCTCAGGTGTCTATTTGAGATATGGTGAAAGGGGATTTGGCATTTTATTTTCAACAGAATTAGAAAGTGAAGATACAGATCCAATTAATGGAGAATTGGCTGAAGGATTTGATCCATCTGGGAATTATGTCTCCGATGATGGTGTAGTATACACTCAGTATGTAATAGTAAAGGGAACGGACATATTATTTAAAGATGAATACGTTTGTGATGTAGAAGAATTTGAAACAGAAGTAAATAGGCTTCCCGAGGGAAATACTATATATGTCATTGACGGTTATGCCTCAGCTCACACGTTTCATGAGGTTATGAGAATTCTGAGCGAGAAGGGATTTGAATATGAAACAGGCGAATAAAAAACGGATAGGGATGGCTATCTTTTTGTTGTTATGTGCTTCTCTCATGTGCGGATTTGGAAAAAAGTCGGTAGAACTAACGACAGATACATTAATTAATCTTGATAAGGCAATAGAAATTTCCGTTTTAGGAGTGGAGGAGACAGGAAAAACAAAAGAAAAAGATACCCAAAAAGAAAAATCATCTGATAGTTCAACAGAAAAAAGTAGCGAATCGAAGCAGGTTAATTCAGTAGAGCCCGCAGGTAATGGTAAAAAGGAAATAGAAACTATAAAGGTAAGAATCCGGGACAGAGAAATATTTGTTCATGGGGAGGATGTTGCCATTTCTACGGATGAGTTATCAAAAAAAATAAAACAGCTTTACACCGGTAGTGAAAAAGTTCGCTTAATAGACGATTATGCAGAAGCTCATGTATATCGCGAAGCTGATGAAATACTATTAGGATTGAGTTCTGAAATGGGGTTTAAATATGATGCAGATTAACCACTTACGAAAAAGAGTTGGGACAATAGCAGTATGTACCATGTTGATCCTAATGAATATTATGCTATGTGGAGCATGGTTTGCAAAACCAGATGTAATATTGGATACAGAAAAAAACGTTTTATATCAATGTACTTCTGCTGATGTCGTTATTAATGCGTTTGAATCTGATCCTAAAAATGCGAAGGTAAAATATAATGAAAATCCTTATCTGATTAGTGGAACCATAATTTCTAAGAAAAAAAATAATAAAGAACTCTCTTTAGGGATAGACAAGCAAACAAAAAGAGTTATTACGTGTAAAACGACTGATAAAGCTGCATTAGAAAACTTTAAAGAAGGTGATCAGATAAGCCTTTTTGGGAAACTGAATGTGGGACTTGTCAAATATAGTCTAAGCATGAACATAGATAATGTTATGAGTAGCCCTAATACATCTTATGCAGATGATACATATATTTTGCTAGATGGAACGGTAGTAAACAAAACATCCCTTGTCAAAAGAACGTTTGCTGAAAGTGGCTTTATTTTTTTCATTCCGTCTGGATGGAAGGCAATCGAGCATGATATTGAAAGTGAAAAATTGGGTAATATGCCCGGATATCAATACACTCTTAATAAGATAGGGAAGAAAAGGGCAAAAGCGGAAAGCCTTTTTATTTGCTACTTTGACAAGACGAAAATGGTTGATATCAACGATCAAAAAGAAAACGATCTGATAGAAAAAGCTATAATAAAGGACATTCTAGGTAAGGATACATTAAAAGAGTTTCCATTGAAAACTATAACTACTTATTATGGCGCAAGCTATAAGTATTACAGGGATACATATAAACAGGCACTTGGTGAAAAATATCAGGTTGAATTCATATTTCAAGAGGTAGATAATGCTATTCTCGTTTATGTATATGTTTATCAGGAGCCAAATAATATTAGTGATGTGATGACTGTTCTTAGGTTTGTGGAGGATACAAATAAAAAGTGACGTTGATTAAAGTTATCAGAACCTTGGAGGATGAATATGAGCGATAGATTCCAGGAAGATGATTGTTATTGTGGTAATTGTCATAAACCATTAGGAGAAAAAGATAAATTTTGCCCTTACTGTGGAACCAAACGAGGAGAGGGCAAATTTGATCCCTTTGATAATGAGATTACATGTGTATATGGACCACCTGTAACAGTAAAGTACAAATGTAAGGCTTGTGGCAATAAATGGACAGTTAATACATTAGGTGGTGATAACAGTAAGTATTGTCCGGAATGCGGCAAATCACCTATCACAAAAATTAGCGAAGAATTTGGAATGTTTTAATTATGAGATATAACCCAATGGACAAATTATGTCCATTGGGTTTTGTAGACTATAGGCATAAAATACGAGAGCTGCAAAACGGCGGATTTAACAAAGATAATGGAGGAAGAACACTTTGGTTTCTCTGTTTGATGCATATGAAATAATTAAACATGGATCAGAACTGTGGCCGCTTATATCGATATATGAGTACCCTGATTCCTACATGGCGTTTGGAGTTTGTGATGATGATCGTGTCGTGGTTATTGGTAAAAAGATGGGAGATATGGAGCTAATTTCTATGCCAAGCTCTTCTGAATGGGTATGCGGTGATCAGAAGGAAGTATATCTGAAAGAGTTGTTTGATGAATTAATCGGTTTTTATGAGAACAATAAAGATGAGAAGCTATTAGCAAGGCTTTATCAGATAGCTTACAATGAGCGCTTTTATAGCGAGAGTACTCCAAGAGATCTGTCAATGTTTAGAAGCAAGGAAGATTATGACTCAATTATCAGCAGATGGAGAGAGATAGAGAAGCTTCTGTATTCTGAAATCAGAGAAATTATGGACAATGATAAAACAATTGTATATCCGCCATGTGTTCTGGATAAATGGGATGATCCATTTTATAGAATAAAGCCGTTTATGCTAAGAAATGGCTATACTGACGCGAGAAGCACTAAGACATGGGGGAAAACAAAGGATTAAATAAGAAGGCAGGGTAAAAATGTACCATCCAATCAAAGAAAAGAACATGCAAGCTTTAGCAGCCTATCAGAGGCAGTTATGGAAGAATCCGAAGCTCACCTTTTTGTTTTTTGAGCTGACGGACAGATGTAATCTGAACTGTATGCATTGTGGAAGCAGTTGCTTAAATACAAATGTGACATACATTGATTTTGAAGTGATTAGTAGGACTTTGAAGGAAGTATCCGAGCGGTATGATCCAAAGCAAATTATGATATGCGTTACCGGCGGAGAACCGATGCTTCATCCGGATTTTATTAAGGTTATCGCAGCATCTCATGATTTAGGATTCCCGGTAGGGATAACCACAAATGGAACACTGATTGATGAAGAAATGGCTGAGAATCTTAAAAAAGCTGGGCTGGATACTGTGGCGATTAGTATTGATGGCTTAGAAGTAGCACATGATGCTTTTAGGCGGAACCCCGGTGCATTCAGGAAAGCAATGCAGGGAGTAAAGGCGCTGAAGCGAGTGGGAATAGAGCCGCAAGCACTTACTGTTATTCATAAAAACAATTTTGACCAGTTAGAGGATATTTATAACTTTGTTAAAGCAGAGGACTTTTATTCTTGGCGTGTTGTAAATATGAATCCTATAGGCAGGGCAAAAGAGCATGAAGATTTACTCCTTGATGGAGAACAGCTCAGAGAACTATATGATTTTATCCGTAAAAAACGCTTTGATCCTGACAATGATATGGATGTTACATATGGTTGTTCACATTTTGTCACATATGAGTATGAAAATGAGCTTCGCGACTACTACTTTCAGTGTGGAGCCGGTACAAAAATAGCGAGCATCCGAGCTAATGGCGACATTGTTGCGTGTCTTGATATTGAAAGAAGACCGGATCTTGTGCAGGGAAATGCATATAAGGACAGTTTCTGTGCTGTATGGGAGAATAGATTCGAGAGATTCAGAAGTGATCGTACTGCTGAAAGTGCTGTTTGTAAGGATTGCCCACATAAAGATGTTTGTATGGGAGATTCTGCACATACCTGGGATTATGATACAAATGAACCGCTGTATTGTGTTTCAAATATGATAGGAGATAGAGCGGAATGACTATACAGATACCCAAAACGGATAAGGATTATATTTTGATGGTAAACAGGGCAGAGCTTTATGAAAAGGCTCTGGAACTTGGATATGACGCGGTAATATATCCGGATAAGTCTGATCTTGATGATGACGACATAAAAGCAATAGAAGAATCAGGAAAGTTTCTTGTTTGTGTTTTTTATTCGGATGAAATGTCTGTAGATAGCAGACTTGAAGGATGGTATAAGAAATTTCATGATTTAAAAATAAAAAGAAGAACCATTAGTTTTGTAGATGAAATTGAAGACGAGGACAGATTTCTTACCTTAAACGTACTTGCTGATAAATACTTTATGACTGTGGAACATATGGAAAGGTATTTAGAAAGCGAGGGATATATTCCGACAGATGATTATGAGAACAAGTGTGGTAATTGTCATAAACAGCTTAGAACCGGAGAGAAATATTGTAAATACTGTGGAACAAAGCGTGGAGAAGGAGCGTTTCTTCCATATACCAACAGCACGGAAGTGCTATATGGGGCTCCAATCAAAATAAAGAAAAAATGCAAAAAGTGTGGAAATATCTGGATAGAGTATGAGTTTGGCAGGGAAGATATGAAGTATTGCCCTAAATGCGGGGAGCCTCAAGATAAATCCACGACAATGGAAGAACGCCGCACGGATTTATTCTTTAGTTATTTTGGCTCTGTTGCCCCATATGATACAAAAGACAGACCAAAGTTCCTTACAGAAGATCAGGTAATAAGTATCTTAAATAGCCGAAAGGAAGTGGGAGACAATTACAATAACGGTGATAAAGAAGTGGCAAAGGCTATTGATAATGCAGGCATTAAAACAGAACTAAGAATCAAAGATGATATTGTACCAAAGACTGAGGCTGAGGCAGATATGCTTAACCTCGTAAGAGAAATATTAAAAACAAGCGGCACGGATATTCATGCCTATCCCGGAGTGAAGTGCCCTCATTGCGGCTCATCAATGATTGCTGCGATTGATTATGGGAATGAGGATGAAAGTCAGTTTATCGTGGCATCGAAAGAAAAGGATCCTGTGAAAATTAGCGCTGCAAGTCATACAGGATTGCTTAATGATCAAACAAAAGAACCAGCATTTTTATGCATGTGCTGTAGTGAAGAGTTTAGCTGCTAATGAGTGGTGAACTCATCAACAAGGGAAGGTGGTAATATGCAGTTATCTTTACCAATTACTGAAAAAGAATACTATCTGATTGTGAATAAAAAGGAGATTTATGATAGAGCGCAAGAGTTAGGAGAGAGACAAGTCATACTGTTTGAAAGAGATAAGTTTGATGCTGATGATGTAATGGCTCTTAATAATTCTGAAAAGCAAGTAGTTTTTGCGTTCTTTTGTGATAAAGATGATAAAATACTTCACCATCTGGTTTGTCAGTTGGAACCATATATTCCATATTATTCGCTTAAGAAGGACACCGCTTTTTATAACGAATTTAGATATGAGAGTATTGATGCAGTTGTAAGGAGTCTTAAGGGGATTATTAAAATTATTGAATATGATCTGAAAGATGATGGACTCATTTCTACTACAGATTATGAGAACCGATGCGGTAATTGCCATTCTGTGCTGGATCCGGAGGATAAGTATTGTAAGTATTGTGGAACAAAGCGTGGTGAAGGTGCATTTAAGCCATATCGAAATGTCTCTTACGGATTGTATGGACCTTGTGGAACTTATTTTTATAAATGTCATAATTGCGGGAAAATATTTGAGTACTGGACTATTGGCTCAAGTGATGTAAAGAATTGTCCTTCCTGTGGGAGTGCGGTTGAGGAGATAGATTATAAGGAAGATGAGTAATCACATCATCAATCGGGTTGTTACTGCTGGGATGTGCAATAATCTTATATATGATTACATGAAAAAAGGATATGTCATCTAGCAGGCAGAAGATTCCGAAAAATATTGATAACCATTATTTTGTTTTTGAGGTGGGCTAAAGCTGTCCACCTCATTTTTTATACTCATAATGTCCCTTATTATGTTCCATTACCTGGAGGTACACATGAGACATTATAAAAAAAGCAAGCGGAAACATATAAAAGAAATAGAGCTGGATATCGAAAAGTTCTCAGATATGGTACATGAGTTAATGCCTGGAGAATCTCTTGATATAGATGAAGTAGTTGAAAGATGCAGAGTTAAAGATGTCAATGAAGATGGCTCGGAAGACCATATAAAGGAGATACTTATTATCTCAAAAGTGGTCCTTTTCATATCGCTTCTAAATACAATGCTGATAGTGCTTGGAAATGCACGAAAGAAAAGGAAGTAGCGATATGAATAAACCATTTTTTAAAGTATTTCCTACGTTAAAGCTTGATGATTCCACAAAACTCATATTTGAAGATGTGACAGTAGAAAAGGTCTCCGCTACAAGTAGACAGGACTATATAAGGATATATATTAGTAGCCGCCTTCCTATTGAGAAAAATGTCATATATCAAGTGGAGCAAGAAATACAGCAGCAGTTATTCCCAGACAGAGACCTGATGATAAAGATATATGAAAAATTCCTATTATCCTCCCAGTACACTGTGCAGACCTTTCTTGATATTTACTGGGAAAGTCTTCTGCTGGAATTTAAAAACTATGATCCCATTGAATACACGCTTCTAAGAAAGGCTGAATTTTCATATCCATCAGGGAATAGCCTGATTATTACAATAGAGGAATCTGTAATTGCAGAAAAAAAA